>DQVZ01000109.1 GCA_015661465.1 Aquifex aeolicus | reverse complement strand
GAAACTTTATGACTCGCTAAAAGATAAAATAACTCCTATGCGCGTAGTTAGCGGAATGAGACCGACCGGCAAGCTTCATTTAGGACACTACTTCGGCGTTATAAGAAACTGGATACAACTTCAAGAAAAACACGAATGTTTTTTCTTTATAGCAGATTGGCACGCTCTTACTACCGCATATAAGAATACAAAAGAACTTAGAAAAAACATAAGAGAAGTTATGATAGATTGGTTAGCCCTCGGGTTAGATCCCGATAAAAGCGTTCTTTTTATACAATCTCTCGTAAAGGAACATGCTGAACTCTGCTTACTTTTTGGTATGCTTACTCCGAAAAGCTGGTTAGAGCTAAATCCTACTTACAAAGATTTAAAATACAATTTACTTAAATTAAGTGATTTAGAAAAGGATTTTAAAGAAAAACTCCGCGATAAAATAGAAGAAATTCTAAATTTAATTCCCTTTAATATCCATAATCCTGATAAATTTAGAGAACATTTATTGGAAAATCTCACGGGAACATTGATAGAAGCCTTATTTGAAGGTGAAATAGAACCTAAAATTCTAAAGAAGCTGAATGTCTCGAAGAGAGATTTCTATGAAACAGATACTTTTGGATTCTTAGGATATCCTGTTCTCCAAACGGCGGATATCCTTATATACAAGGGAGAAGCTGTTCCGGTAGGAGAAGACCAACTTCCCCATATAGAGCTTTCAAGGGAAATAGCCAGGAGATTTAACAGACTGTACGGTAATGTATTCCCCGAACCAAAGGCATTACTCACGGAAACTCCTAAGATTCCGGGTACCGATGGGAGAAAGATGTCTAAATCTTATGGGAATGCTGTGTTTTTTTCGGATACTAAAGAAGAGGTTGAGAAAAAAGTTGTGAAGATGTTTACAGACCCTCAGAAGCTCAGGAAAAGCGATCCGGGAAGACCGGAAATATGCCCTGTATTCGCATGGCACAAACTATTTACCAAAGAGAAAGAGCTGATAGATAACATAGAAAGAGATTGCAAAACCGGAAAATTGGGATGCGTAGAATGTAAAAAAATCCTTCTGAACCATGTCGAAGCTTTCCTCGAACCTATAAGGGAAAGGAGAAGACATCTTGAGCAGAAAATAGATGAAATTGAAGATAGCTTCTACGCAAATTCCAAAAAGGCAAGGGAAGTAGCAAAATCAACCATGGAAGAAGTAAGAAAATCTATGAATTTACCGTGATGGAATTATTAATTCTTTTCCTAGCTATACTTATACTCCCGTTTATAGCTTTCTATATATACCCGATAAAATTTGTGCAAAATTTAGAAACTTCAGATATTGTTCTTGAACCTCCGAAATTTTACCTTTATTCATACGTTTTCCATATCCACACACAATTTTCTTACGATAGTTTAGGAAAACCCGAAGATGTTTTTAAGGCAAGAGATGAAGAAAAGATTAACTTTTTAATAGTAACCGACCACGAAGTCGACTTTTTTAAATTTTTCGAAGATGAAAAAACGATAGTTGGAGTTGAGAAGAAAATAAACGGTTCCCGGGGTAAATTACTCGGAGATTTAATAGAAGTAGGAGATATTAAGGTAATAAGTCATCACTTTAAAAAGAAGTATCGTTGGAGATTGGAAAGAAATGAAGAGTATATTTTCGAACTTATAAACCTAAAAGATGCACTTGTTGAAAATAGAAGGGGCCTATTTTTCTACTTATTTCTCGGGATTTTTCTTTACCCTACTCTGAAAAAAGCTTATATAAAGAACTTTGTAAAAACAATAAATCTTGAAAAATATATAAAAAGTTATTTGAAAGAAGGTTGGAAGAATAAGATTATCGGTGGTTTAGACCATCACGTTAAGGTGTATATCAGGGAAGTGGGAATACGCTTCCTTTTTCCTTCTTACAAGTTTTCTTTTTCATTGCTTAGAAATTTTTTAATAAGTAAAAGGCCTATCAGAGACAGAAAAGATTTTCTAAATGCCATAAAAAGGGAAAAAAATGTTATCTCTTTTAGTAGCAAACCTACGTTATTCTGGTTAGAAGATAGTACGCTATACGTGTACTCTCCTTTCCCGAGAACTTTGATAAGAGTTTTTTCAAAGGATAATGTGAAAAGCTTTCACGGTTCAAATCTAAAGCTTAAACTCTCTAAAGGAACATACCTCGTATGCGGATATACTTATGCCTTTAGAATAGGAAGGCTTTTCTTCGGTTTAAAGCCCTTATTCCTTTCAGATTTAATAATTATAAAGGAGGAAGAAAGATGAGGTTAAAAATCACCAATAGAGATGCCCTTGTAGTAGTGGATATGCAGAATGATTTTATGCCTGGAGGAGCTCTGCCTGTTCCTGAAGGAGATAAGATTATTCCTAGATTAAATGAGTATATAAAACTCTTTGAAAGTAAAGGACTTCCCGTATTCTTTACGAGAGACTGGCATCCTGAAAATCACATATCCTTTAAAGGACACGGAGGTATATGGCCTCCTCACTGTGTTCAAAATACAGAGGG
>DQVZ01000163.1 GCA_015661465.1 Aquifex aeolicus | reverse complement strand
TTCATTTGTTTGCTTGTTTACCTCTCTGCTTTGGGAGTTGCTTCCTTTGTTCTACCTTTATTTCTCACTCAGCGTGTATAATTTAATATATAATCTTCTTTCATGGAATTCTGGAAACTACAAGGTTCAGGGAATGATTTTGTCGTTATAGACGATAGAGATAGGAAGGTTGAAGAATTTTTAAAAAAACTTAATCTCTCAAAGAGTGAATTTGTAAAAAAGGTATGTGCGTTTCATACAGGTATAGGTGCTGATGGTATTATATTCATTAAGTATCCTGAAAATCCCGAAAACGACTTTAAATGGGAATTTTTCAATGCAGACGGTTCAGAAGCAGAAATGTGTGGAAACGGCTCCAGATGTGCAGTAAGGTTCGCTTATGAAAAGGGAATCTCAGGGAGAGAGGTAAAGTTTGAAACTCTCGCGGGTGTAATAAGGGCAAAGGTTTTGGAAAAGGGGAAAAAGGTAAAGGTTCAGTTAACACCCCCAACTCAGCCCATTGAGAAACTACTTAGAGTTTATGATAGAGAAATCAAAGGTGTTTTTATAAATACGGGTGTACCTCACTTCGTTGTTCCTATAGAAGATCTGGAAAGTTTAAATGTGATTAGGTTAGGAAGGGCTATAAGACTCCATGAGGAATTCCAACCTAAAGGCACAAATGTAAACTTTATAGAACCTATTTCCGATAATGCTATACGCATCAGGACATATGAGAGAGGAGTTGAAAATGAAACTTTAGCCTGTGGAACAGGAGCAACAGCTTCAGCAATAGTAGCCTACCTCAAGGGGTTAATCACAGGAAAGCCCGTGAAGGTGATTACAAAAAGCGGAGAAGAACTGGTAATAGACTTTTCTGATGACCTTAATGATGTCTTCCTAACCGGTTCTGTTTACAAAGTTTTTGAAGGGGTGCTTAGTGAGGAAATGTTTCAATATTAAAAGGGTAATCCCTGTGGTGATTGAAGCGTCAGCTACGTTAAAAGCGGGCCAATAAAGGTCTCCTAAGTGGAGATGTACAAAGTCCCTAACCTGCCCCAGAAAAAACCTGTCGTAAAGGTTTCCTATCGCTCCTCCTCCTATTAATCCCATACACAAAGCTGTGAAATTACTTTTTTCGGCAAGTGCGTAAAAGAATGTTATGAAAAGTGCTATAAAGGGAATGACAATAAGTATGGGAATTCGGAGTTGGTCGGGAAGGTCAGAGAGTAAACCAAAAGCAACTCCCTTGTTATAAATAAGATACAGTTTCAAAAAAGGAAGAGGATCATAGGGAATGTGAAAAAACTTTTCTGCTAATTCTTTCGTAATTATGTCTGCAGTAAAAACTATTAGAGATGTTATTAAGTAGATTCCACTAACCGAGCGAGGGAATTTTTCCATAATTTTTTTAACCTCTCAATATCGTGATTAAGAATTTCTTCTCCGTTGTAATTTAGTTTGATTTTTCTTTCCTCAGTAGTCTTTCCTAGGTATAACCAGTTTAAGCCTTTACTTTCTACTAATTCTTTAAATTCTTCCGCCCTTTCATTCTCAACACTCACTACAACGCGAGTTGGATTTTCCGAGAATAGGAAAATGTCCGCCCTTTCTTCCGAATAGATTTCTAATTCAAGGCCGTACCTTGAAGGAAACACCATTTCGAGAAGGGTTATAATCAATCCTCCGGTTGAAACATCGTGAGCGCAAAGAATAAGTTTCTTTTCATTCAGCTCGAGAAGGAGTTCTATTAAAGCTTTTTCCTTCTCAAGGTCAACTGCTGGAACATCGCCTTTTATCAGACCGTGTACAACTTTTAGAAATTCACTTCCATCGAGTTTTAGCTTTTGTTCAAGATTTCCTATAAGGTATAGCTCACTTTCAGCTTCAATCTTGCTGGGAGTAAAGTTTTCACCGTTTTCAATAACTCCCACACCGACCACTATCGGCGTAGGAAATACATTTCTTATCTCTCCTTTATCAACGGTTTCATTGTAGAGGGAAACATTTCCACTTACTACGGGAATGTTTAGATATTTGCAGGCTTCTGCCATACCCTCAATCGCTTTAACAAATTGCCACATGATATGGGGTCTTTCTGGATTTCCAAAATTAAGGCAATCGGTAATTGCCAAGGGTTTTGCCCCTACGCAAGCGAGGTTTCTACATACCTCGGCTATTATGTATTTACCGCCTTCATAGGGGTTTAGAAAAACCATTCTTCCATTTCCTTCGGAAGATATAGCTATACCCTTATCTGTTTTTATTTTCGGTTTCTCTACCCACTTTAATCTAAGAACGGCACTATCATGTCCGGGAATCAGAATAGTGTTGGTACCCACATGATAATCGTACTGGGTATAAACCCACTCTTTACTGCATACATTGGGAGAAGAGAGAAGACTTTCAAGGGCTTCGGGAATGTTAACAGGTTCTAATTCATTTTGGTTAAAGCTTCTTAAATCTTTTAAATATTGAGGTTCTTCATAAGGCCTATCGTATACAGGAGCTTCGTCGACAATTAAGGTTACAGGAAGTTCCGCTACCAATTCACCCTTGAAAAATGCCCTGAATATACCATCCCCAGTTATCTTTCCTACAACAGCTCCTTCCAAGTGCCATTTATCAGTTATTTCTTTTACTTCTTCGAGCTTATCTTCTTCAATTATAAGAAGCATCCTTTCTTGACTTTCCGAAAGCAGAATTTCATAAGGAGTCATCCCTTCCTCTCTTAGGGGAACATTTTCGAGGTATAGTTCAACTCCTTTTCCGGATTTGGCTGCAATTTCCGAAGAAGAACCTGCAAGTCCTGCCGCTCCTAAATCTTGCATTCCTACTATTAAGTCCTTATCCACTATTTCCATGATTGCTTCTATGAGCTTTTTTCCAAAATAGGGGTCTCCTATTTGGACATTGGGTCTTTTCTCTTCCACATCTTCCTCAAACTCACCGGAAGCCATTACCGCTCCGTGTATTCCATCTCTCCCGGTGGAGGAACCTATCAGGAATAATAGTTGTCCTTCCTTGGTAGCTCTTGCTCTATACATTTTTCCGGCTGGCATAATCCCTAAACAGAACGCATTTACAAGGGGATTTGTCCTATAGGAAGATTCGAAAAAGGTTTCTCCTGCAACCGTAGGAACCCCTATGCAGTTTCCGTAAAATCCTATACCGCTAACTATTTCCTTCACGAGTTTTTTAGTTTCGTGATAATCAAACTCTCCGAAACGTAAACTATCAGCGAGAGCTATAGGTCTTGCACCCATGGAAAGGATATCTCTGATAATTCCACCTACACCCGTTGCTGCTCCGTGGAAGGGTTCTATATACGAAGGGTGATTATGACTTTCTACCTTAAAAGCGACCCAAACCTTATCATCGATTTTAACAACACCCGCATTTTCCCCTGGACCTTGAACTACCCAATCTGCTTTTGTCGGGAATTTCTTTAAGTATTTCTTACTTGACTTATACGAACAATGTTCAGACCATAGGGCTCCTAAGATTCCCAGCTCTACGTGATTTGGTTCCCTACCCAATTTTTCTAAGATTTGGTTATACTCTTCCTCAGTTAGACCGTAAGATTCCCAAACCCTTTCCATTTTAGAGTTTTTATTTTACCGTCCCTTCTTAGATGACAAAAGTTAATATAGAAATAGGGT
>DQVZ01000029.1 GCA_015661465.1 Aquifex aeolicus | reverse complement strand
ACATACGAGATACAAACAAAGATAATTAATCTATATGCGTAGGTTTTTTCAGGACGTTCCGGAGGAACTGTGGAGAAGCTACTCGTGGCAAATTCAGAATAGAATAAAAAGTATTGAAGAGTTAAAAAAATATATAAAGCTCCTTCCCGAAGAGGAGGAAGGTATAAGAAAAACAAGGGGACTGTATCCCTTTGCAATTACACCTTATTATTTGTCCTTGATAAATCCGGAGAATCCTAAGGACCCTATAAGGCTTCAGGCTATTCCAAGGGAAGTAGAAGTTGATGAAAAGATACAATCTCTCGGAGAGCCTGATGCATTAAACGAAGAGGGAGAAATCCCGGGACTCACACACAGGTACCCTGATAGAGTTTTACTTAATGTAACCACTTTCTGTGCGGTTTACTGTAGACACTGTATGAGAAAAAGGATTTTCTCTCAAGGAGAGAAAGCAAGAACAAAGGAAGAAATAGATAGGATGATTAACTATATAAAAAACCATGAAGAAATCAAAGATGTTTTAATCTCCGGAGGAGAACCTCTTTCTCTATCCAATGAAAAACTTGAGTATATTCTTAAGAGGATTAGAGAAATAAAACATGTTGAGATAATCCGCTTTGGTACGCGGCTTCCTGTCCTTGCACCTCAAAGATTCTTTGATGATGATTTTCTGGATATTCTTGAAAAGTATTCTCCTATTTGGATAAATACACATTTCAATCATCCTAATGAGATAACAGAATATGCCGAAGAAGCTGTTGATAGGCTTCTGAGAAGAGGTATTCCCGTAAACAATCAAACAGTTTTACTAAAAGGTGTAAACGATAATCCGGAAATTATGCTGGAACTGTTTAGAAAACTTTTAAGGATTAAGGTGAAACCTCAGTACCTTTTCCATTGTGACCCGATAAAAGGAGCTATCCATTTTAGAACAAGCGTGGATAAGGGCCTTGAAATAATGCAATTCTTAAGGGGTAAACTCAGCGGTTTTGGTATACCAACCTATGCGATAGACCTTCCCAACGGAAAGGGAAAAGTTCCATTGCTTCCCAATTATTTAAAGAAAAGAGAAGGAGATAAATACTGGTTTGAAAGCTTCACCGGTGAAATTGTAGAGTACGAAATAAAAGAGGTGTGGGAGCCTTAGATATTAAATTCACTTTGAATATTGGAAAACTTTCTATGTGAATATAGTGTTACATAAATTATACTTTTATTATCCTTATGGATAAGATTAAAATTTGGAAAAAAAACATAGAGGAAAAATTGCAAGGATTTCTTGAAGGGTTACAAGGTCCAAAAAGTTTAATTGAGGCTATGAAATATTATCCCCTCCAGAAGGGTAAGAGGATTAGGCCTCTCTTTACAGTTGCAGTAACTGATTCTTTAGGCGGAGATATAGAAGATGCTATAACCGTAGGATGTGCAATAGAACTTATACATAACTATTCTCTGGTTCACGATGATCTTCCTTGCATGGATAATGATGATGTAAGGAGAGGTCTTCCTACATGCCACGTTAAATTCGGAGAGGCCCATGCTCTACTTGCAGGTGATGCTATCTTAACTTACGTTTTTGAACTTCTTTCAAATAAAGAAAATTTTAAAACTTTAACCGAAGGAGAAATACTTGAGATTATAAAAGTAATAGCCAAAAAATCAGGAGCTAACGGAATGGTCGGAGGACAAGTTTTAGATATAGAATCTTATACTGATATCTATGAAATTAGTATAAAAAAGACAGGTGCTCTTTTTGAAGCTTGTTTTATATGCGGTGGAATAGTTTCGAAGAAGGAAGGTATATTAAAAGATTTAGAAAAAATCGGAAAAAATGTAGGTCTTCTTTTTCAAATGGTTGATGATTACCTCGATAAGGATGGCTTCTATTCCATCAAAGGGGAAGCATTAAAGGATGACATAACGCATCTCTACAAAGAATTAATAGAAGAAACAGAAAGGATTTTTGGTCAAAGGGATGAAATTCCTTACCTTATGAATCTTATATACGAAAGAATTAACGGATAATCAGGCTACCGACGTTGAATATAGGTAAGTAAAGAGCTATGAGTATTGCTCCTATAATTACACCTAGAATTACTATAAGCAATGGTTCTACAAGGGATATAAGTCCTTCTATCATTCTATCTACTTCTTCTTCGTAGAAATTCGCAATAGAGTTCAACATTTCATCTATATTACCTGTTTCTTCACCGACCCTCACCATGGCTACGACCATTTTGGGAAACGTACCTGTTTTTTGTAAAGCCATCCAAAGAGTTTTACCCTCAAGAACTTCCTTTTTAGCTTGTCCAATGGATTTTTCTATAGGGATAAAACCTACCACTTTTGCGGTAATTTCTAAAGATCGTTCTACGGACACTCCTGAAGAATATAGAGTTGAGAGTGTTCTCGAGAAGCGAGCAAAGGCACTTTTTCTAAATAACTCTCCGAACTTTGGAATTTTCAACAGAAGCTTATGTACTGCTTCACGAAAAGATAAATTGCTTTTGTATAAAATACTGAAGCTAAATGTAATGAGTATTATTGAACCAAAAATATAGTGAAGGTTTTGTTGAAGCGTTAAAGATATGTTCATAAGAAGCTGTGTAGGCCAAGGCAGTTCTCCACCCAAAGACTTGTATATGTCTGCAAACTTAGGTACTACGAATGTGAGTATTCCCCAAACCAATAGGGTAGCAAATAGCATGACAAAGGATGGATAAAATGAAGCGCTTTTAATCTTACCCTTTATAAAGGCTATCTTCTCATAATAATCAGCTACTCTACGAAGGACTAAGTCCAGCTCACCTGTTTCTTCACCTACCGCAACCAAGTTAACTATAAATTCAGGAAATATGTCTTTCCTTTTCTGAAGTGCAGCATGGAAAGAACTTCCCTCTTCAATATCCTTTGCTACTTCAAGGAGAGATCTCTTAAGTCTTTTATTTAGTATTTGATCCGATATAAGTTCCAATGCTTCAACAAGAGATACACCTGCACTTATTAACACTGAAAGTTGTCTTGCCAGTAAAGACCAATCTCTGTCAGAAACTTTTCCAAAAAAGGACGGTAGTTTTATCTCCAAACTTTTTCCTTCCGTTTGGTGTTTTGCTTCACTTACAGAGATTAAAGTCAAATTCTGAGAAGATAGTTTGATTATAAGATCTTCAAGGGAAACAAATTCTCCTTCTCCTTCCACGAGTCTACCGTCGTCAGCCACAGCCCTATAGCGGTAATAAGGCATTATCTTTTACCCCTTAACATTCTCTCCAATTCTTTAGGGTCAGGAGAAGCTTCGAGAGCATCTTCCAACGTTATTTGTCCCATTTTATATAGTCTGTAAAGGCTTTGATTCATTGTCTGCATTCCCGTTTCTACCTGACCGCTTTGCATAAGGGAGTATATCTGCTGGAGTTTATTTTCCCTTATAAGGTTTCTTATAGCTGTATTTGGAATGAGAAGTTCATAAGCTAGAACTCTCCCACCACCTATTTTAGGGAGTAATCTTTGAGATATGATGCCTTGAAGTACAAAGGAAAGAACGGTTCTTACTTGTTCCTGTTGTTCTGGAGGGAACATATCAACAATCCTGTTTATAGTTGAAATAGCTGTATTTGTATGTAAAGTAGCAAATACTAAGTGTCCTGTTTCTGCAGCCCTTAAAGCTGTTTCAATAGTTTCAAGGTCTCTCATTTCACCTACAAATATTATATCCGGGTCTTCTCTAAGGGCAGACCTTAGAGCATTATTGAAGCTATCAACATCTTGTTCTACTTCCCTTTGGTTAACTATTGATTTTTTATGGGTAAAAAGGTATTCAATAGGGTCTTCTATCGTAATTATGTGATAAGGCATATTTTCGTTAATGTAATCTATCATAGAAGCAATTGTTGTAGATTTTCCCGAACCTGTCGGACCAGTAACGAGTATAAGTCCCATTTTTTTATGGCATAATTCTAAAACTCTTTCGGTGAGTCCCAATTCTGAAATTTTGGGAATTCGTGAAGGTAACATCCTAAAAACCGCTGCAACAGAACCTCTCTGGTAGAAAACATTTGCTCTAAATCTCCCTAATCCCTTAACCCCAAAAGAAAAATCCACCTGCCCTTTCTCTTCAAGCCTTTGTCTGTGTTTTTCTACCATAACGGAATAAGCGAGTTTTTGGGTATCTTCAGGTCCCAACTTGGGAAATTCTT
>DQVZ01000069.1 GCA_015661465.1 Aquifex aeolicus | reverse complement strand
TTTTTATCCTTATCGTAATCTATTCTCCTTATAAAGTTCCTTATTTCCTCCGCTTTTTCCAATGGGAAAGTAATCAGCTCAAATACATCTTTATTTTTAGACAGCTTTTTCCTGATTTCTTCCTGAGGGATTTTCAAAATTCTCGAAAGTCCTTTTATAAACTGTTCCTTCTTTTTTTCATCGGAAAATAGGAAAAATTTATAGACGTAAATGTATCCTACAGGATAGCTTATTGCTAGGGGAACACCATTTCTATCCAAGATAGAACCTCTGTAGTTTTGAACATTAATTATTTTTACACTATCTTTTGCTCCTTTTAAAACTTTCTCTTCAAAGAAGTTTATATATAACAAGCGAAAAAAAACTATAGCAAATAAAACCAAAATAACTGCGAATAAAATTTTAATTTTTCCTTTAAATTCCTTTTCTCTCTTCCTGTATCTAATTAATTGTTTCACAATTATTTATTATCTAATCTTTTGATACCCTTCTGGTAATCTGTATATATATTCAGGAATCTCCGCTTTTCTTACAGAAATCACCTCTGTATAGGTTCTAAACATTCCGGTATCTTGTTCAGTTCTTATCACCCCTCCGTAGTTCCTTAATATTTCATTTAAAAATTTCTCTATCTCCGAAATAGGAATATTTCTTTCGGTTAAATTCTTTTGCTTCATAATAGCCCTTATAAAGTTTATGTAAAATTTATTCTCAAGGGCATTCGCGTTGACAAGTTCGCCCCAGTCTTTGGTATACCACTGTACTACAGTATTCCTTTTTCCCATAAAGGAGGCATCTATAATAACTTTGCGGGCTTTGTAATTCCCTATTTGTTTAACTTCTTGAGAAGGTTTGAACGCATCTTTTTTTATCGTACATACTTTATTAGTACAATCTATAAATGGAATAGTTACAAGAAACAGTGGAGCGGTTTTGGAAAAATCCATATAGGACTTTGTACTTTTTATCACCCTGTAGATTTTAGGGAGACCGTTTTCAATCTTTTGTACCATAAACTCCCCCTTAGTTTCTGTAATGATTGCATCTTCGGTAATATAAATTTTCCTCTTTAGCTCCCTCTTTATGTGAAAACCTTCACTACCATTTATTTCTTCCAGAATAAATCCCTCTACTGCAAAACTAAAAACGAAGGTAAATAAAAGAAGAAAGAGTTTTTTTAACATAGTACTTTCAATTTTAACACGGTATTAATGTATTAATATTTAACCTTGTGAGGTTAGATAAATATCTTTCAAAAGCTCTTCATATATCCAGAAAAGAGGCAAAGGAGTTAATAAGAGAGGGAAGGGTAAAGGTTAACGGTAAAACGGTCAGGGAAACAGATTACCGCGTAAAGGAAGGAGAAGAAGTTGAGTTAGAAGGTAAAAGTCTAAAACCACAGGAAAGGGTTTATATAATGCTCTATAAACCAAAGGGTTATCTTTCAACCACTGAAAGAGAAGCAAAATATCCTTCGTTTATAGAATTTTTAGCTGAACACTTCGCACATAGAAAACTTTTCTCCGCGGGAAGGCTTGACGTTGACGCAGAAGGATTGCTTATTGTAACCGACGATGGTCAGCTATCCCACAGGCTTACACACCCCAAATGGAAAGTGGAAAAAGAATACATTGTAGAATTAGACAGGGTTATCATCGATGAAGATTTAAAGAAACTGTATGAGATAAAACTTGAAAAAAAACCTGTTCAGCTGGTAAAAGCGGAGAAATTATACGATAACAGGGTAAATGTAGTCCTTACAGAGGGTCGATATCATATAGTCAAGAGACTTTTTAGTGCTATAGGTTATACTGTAAAAGAACTCAAAAGAGTAAGAATAGGAAATATCAAACTGGATGAAAATCTTGAACTCGGTGAGTGGCGTCAGCTCACAGAAGAAGAAGTAAAAAAAATAAAGAAATTAGTTAGGTTACTCTGATGAAATACTTGAACGAATTCCAAAGAAAAGCTGTAGAAAGAGCCCTTTCTTCGGATAAAGTATTTCTAATACACGGACCACCGGGAACAGGGAAAACAACTACTTTAATTGAGTGTATAAATCAGCTGGTAGAGCGGGGAAATAGAGTTCTTGCTACAGCGGATTCAAATATTGCGGTAGATAATATAGTTGAACGCCTCATAGCAAAGGGCGTAAAAGTTGTAAGAGTAGGAAATCCTGCAAGAATTCTTAAAAGTATACAAAAACATACTCTCGACTACTTAATTGAGTTAGAGCCGGAATTTGTTAAAGCCAAGAAATTCTACAAGGAAATAGAAAAACTGAGAGAAGAACAGAAAAAGTATGTAAAACCTGAACCCAGATATAGAAGAGGACTTAGCGATAAAGAGATATTAAAGCGGGCAAAAACCGGAACACCAGTAAGGGGTCTAAACCCTAAGGTAATAAGAAGTATGTCTAAATGGATAAAAATTCAACAGAGGATTAAAGAAATTTATGAAAAAGCAAAGTTAGAAGAACATAAGGCTATAAAAAAGATACTCAGCAAAGCGGAAGTAATTTGCACCACTAACTCAACAGCGGGAAGCGAATTTTTACAGGATTTCAATTTCGACGTAGTTATTATAGATGAAGCTACTCAGTCTATAGAACCCTCATGTCTTATACCCTTGGTTAAGGGGAAGAAACTTATTATGGCGGGAGACCACAAACAACTACCTCCTACCGTTCTCAGTTATGAGGCTCGAGAACAACTTTCTTATACCCTTTTTGAAAGACTTTTGGACATATACGGTGAAGAAATTTACGAAGTCTTAAGAATCCAATACAGAATGAACAGAAAAATTATGGAATTTTCCAACAGGATGTTTTACGATGGAAAACTTATCGCTCATGAGAGTGTAGCGAATCACACTATAGAAGATTTTGTGGAAAAAGATAAACTGAAAAATGTTCTTTCTCCATATAGGGAAGTTATGCTTCCGCAAAATGTTATTGTGTTCATTGATGTAGAAGGAGCAGAAGAACAAAGAAGAGGAAGCACCTCGTATTACAACGAAAAAGAGGCAAGTATTTGTAAGGAAATAGTAGACTCTTTAATGGGAATAGGGCTAAAAGCGAAAGATATTGGTGTAATCTCGCCTTATGAGGACCAGGTAGACCTGCTTGAGGAATTATTCGAAAACTCAGAAGTAGAGGTAAAAACCGTCGATGGCTTCCAAGGTAGAGAAAAGGAGGTAATAATAATTTCTCTTGTTAGAGCAAATAAAGAAGGGGATATAGGATTTTTAAAAGATTATAGACGGTTGAATGTAGCTCTCACAAGGGCAAGAAGGAAGTTGATAATCTTGGGAAACGGGAAAACTTTGAGCAGGGATAAGGTATATAGAGAACTTATCGAATACATAAAAAATGAAGGGCTTTATATTAATATGTAGGCACAGAAAAATAAGGAGGTGGTGGTAATGGTAATAGAAGTTAAACCCGTTGAAGTAGACGTTGAATCGCTTGTCACTCGCGTATTTCTAAAAGCCATAGACCTTCTCGGAGGTTTTCAAAAGCTGGCTGAGTACAGAACTTTAACCTGGCTTCCTTCACTTGCCAGGGCTTCTTTTGTAATCGTGTACAGGGAAGAATTCTTGAAGACAGAGGAAGAAATAGCTGAACTCGTCGGACTTACAAGACAAACTGTTAGAAATATACTCAGAGCTGACCCAGAACTCGCCCTTTATAAGATACAGCATATCGATGAACTTACTAAAGAGGAAAAGAAAGAATTGAGGGTTCATACCGCAGGAGGTGTAGCTAAGCTTGCTTACAAGAAAGTTAAAGAGAGAGAGGAACCGAAGGTATTCCTAGAATATTGTACTCTTGCAGCAGAAGCTCTTGAAGTTCCCTGGGCATATTTGATGCTGAAAAAGATAAAAGGAACCCACTTCCCTATAAATTCCTCAGAAGAACTAAAGGAAAAAGTCAAAGGTGTAGTCATAAAAGGACTTCCTGCCGAAGAAGTAATCGAAAAAATCGAGTATCCCATCAAGAATCCTGCAGACCTCTTACATAAGATAAAACTTCATCTGAAGATGATGGGAGTAGAATAAAGTATAAATGCGTTTTATTCTTCTGCTGTTTTTGTTCCTTTGTACCATATTTGTTATTTTCTTTTCCAATTTTCTTTCCCAAAAAGGCTTTTACTTTGATACAGATTTAAACTTTCGGGAAAAATCTATAGAAAATTTAACGATAAATCTCGAAAAAATCTTCAATAAGAATTTCTACCTTTACATAAGAAAGATAAAATTTGAAAATGGAATAAAAATAGAAGATGGAAAATTAATTTTGGTAAATTTGGAAAAAAAGACTAAAAAAAAACTTTTGAGCTAAGAGAGTTGAATTTCCCTTACTTGCCTATCAATTTGCATATGAGAAACTTTGATATTTTCATAGGAGATAAAGAAAGGTTGAACTTGATAATGTTAAAGAAAGTAAAATGGGAAAAAGGGAATTTTTTCGTACTTTTTAAATACAAAAATTTAAGGAATTTCTCTATAGATGGATTTATCTTCGCAGAAGTAATGAATGATTACTTAAAAATAAAAAGGTTGTCTTTAGATTCGGCTTTTTTCTATGCAGAAGTTAATGGAACTTTAGGAAAGAAACAGGGAACCTTAGACTTTTCAGGTGTTATAAATCCAATCAACAAAAGAAATTTTTCACTGGAAAGTGTAGAAATTAACGGAAAAGCAAAAGTAAATCTTCCCTTTATCCACATTCATGCAAAAGCTTATATCCCATTTATAAAAGTAAGGGAGAAAAAATACAACAATATTGAAAGCAATATAAACGGATACTTTAAACTTTTTGAAAAACTAATATTGAATGCCGTTGCAAGAAATCCAAACAGTATACACATTTTCGTCCGCTATACGATATTTCCAGATAATTTTCTGAAATTTTCCTTTGAAAATATCGAAGTTGATAGGTATGCCCTCGGTATTCCTCTGGAATTAAGCGGCTTTTTTAAAGGTCACGGTTTCGTGGATTTCAAAAATAAAAAGCTACAGGTAATAGCCAATACTGAAGACCTAAAATTGGAAAGTAGAAGTTTCAAGGGTTCTTTAGATTTTTCATACAGGTTTGCAGGCAGTGGGACTTTAACAATCTCCCTCAAAGGTAAAGGAAAACTAGCCGGAAAGCTCGAACTTCTGAAAAAAGAGATAAAAGGAAGATTTACATTTGAAAACTTTTCCTTTTTTTATAAAGGTTTAGAAACCACTTTAAGGGGAAAAGGTAACTTTACAAAGAAAGGAAATGAATTTTCTCTGAATGGAGAATTTTGGGCGGAAAATAGTTATTTTCAGGGCTTCAAGTTAGATGACACTTTAACCCTCCTGACTATAAAAGACAAAAACATAGATGTAAAAATTTTTAGCGGAAAATCTTACGGGGTTTTTTACGGAAGCCTTAAAC
>DQVZ01000148.1 GCA_015661465.1 Aquifex aeolicus | reverse complement strand
GTTCTCAATGCTCACCTAATTTTTAAACAGCCTCTCGTTAACTATTGTCATATGAGAAGGAAGGGTGTATACTATTAGGTTCACAGTTTACCTAAAGGAGGTACGGGATTGAAAAACATAGTTGTTTCCCCTGTGACCTTTGAGCATGTTTACGGACAAGATGCTGAGATTGTTGAAAGAAAGGGAATTGGTCATCCCGATACAATATGCGACAATTTAGCAGAGGAGTTATCAGTTGCCCTTTCCAAACTATACATAGAGCGTTTTGGAGCTATAATGCACCATAACGTTGATAAGGCTCTGTTGGTGGGCGGAGAGGCAAATCCAGTTTTCGGAGGAGGAGAAGTCATATCGCCGATAGAAATATACTTAGTCGGCAGAGCTTTAAAGGAATTTGAAGGGAAGAGTCTTCCCGTAGAAGAGCTTGCGGTAGAAGTTGCAAGACAATGGATAAGGAAAAATATAAGAAATCTTGACCCTGATAAACATGTAATAATAAAGCCGAGAATAAAACCCGGAAGTAAAGACCTCGTAGATTTATTCCTAAGGTTTCAACAAAAAGATGAAGTTCCACTTGCAAACGACACGTCGTTCGGGGTGGGTTATGCACCTCTTGATGACCTTGAAAGAATAGTTTTTGAAACGGAACAACTACTCAACGCTTCCTCTTTCAAAGATAAACACCCCTATGTGGGGGAAGACATAAAGGTTATGGGTGTGAGAATAAAGGAAAGGATTAGGATAACAATTGCTTGTGCATTTGTAAGCAAATACGTTGAAAACCTCCAAGATTACCTGGAAAAAAAGGAATTCATCAGAAAAACAGTTGAAGAAATGGCAAAAGGGATTACAAATAGGGAAGTAGAGGTATTTGTAAATACCGCTGATGACACTGAAAGGGAAAGTGTTTACATAACTGTAACCGGAACGTCTGCAGAACAGGGAGATGATGGCCAAGTAGGAAGAGGGAATAGGGTAAACGGCCTTATAACTCCCTACAGACCTATGAGCTTAGAAGCAGCTGCCGGGAAAAATCCTGTGTCTCATATAGGTAAGATTTACAATGTAGTTGCCAACATAATAGCTGATAGGGTTGTAGGAGAAATAGAAGAAGTAGAAGAGGCTTATTGTTATCTCGTTTCACAGATAGGAAAACCCATAAACGAACCTCAGGTCTGTGATGTTAAAGTTAGAACCAAAAAAGACGTAAAAGGTTTGGAAGAACAGGTTAGAAAGATAGCTGAGGAAGAACTGTTAAGGATGCCGAGCACATGGAAAAGATTCCTCAATAAAGAATTTGCAGTTGTTTAATTTTTCAGCCTTTTTTCTTTTTTATATATTCCTTTATAAACTCAAGAGCTTCAGGGTTTAACCTCTCACGTTCAATTAAATCCTTTTCCCTTTCAACCAATTCAACGGCTACCTCTAGAGCCTTATAAGGTTTTTCATCGGGTTTAATTATTCCCAGAGAGTAAAAGCCGTAAAGGGTTTTTATCAAATCCTCGACTATACCTTCCATCATTGCATCGAAATTGTACCTTCTATAAATTTCCCTCCTTTGATTTTCCGAAACTTTAATTAAACTCTTTGCAAATTCGCAAATTTTAGTCCAAGTTTCAAGGGTTTTTCCCCATTGGTCTTTAGGAGTTCCCTCTAACTCTATATTTATAAAGTTAAGAGTATACTTTGCTACATACTCTTTCGCTTCATCAAGACTTTTAAAAGGAGGTTCTTTCTTTTTAAGAAGACTACTCAAATCTAACTTCATAGTAAAAATTCTATCGCTAGTACGGGAAGAAGAGCGGTGATATATATATAAGACAAGAAATTCTTATGGAACTCCAGCTAAGATGTGTAAAGCTATGTAACAAAGCTAACTATCATTTAAGACAACATTTTATAGACCTTGGGGAGAGTAAATAGTGTTGGAGATTTAAAAAGATAAACTCCTCAAAGTCAAGCTCCGCATCCTTGATACGGGGTGGTTGACAACTAATAATATTAGTATGGTTCATAAATTTGACCCTTCAAAGATAAAAAAGTTGGATGACCCTTCACGCCTGGAACTCTTTGACCCAGAAAAGGTTTTAAAAGATTTCGGGCTCAAAGAAGGAATGACTGTCCTAGATGTTGGCACTGGAGCAGGTTTTTATCTACCTTATCTCTCAAAATTTGCAGGAAAAAGAGGAAAAGTATACGCGATAGATATTCAGGATGAAATGGTAAATTACGTAAAAAAGAAAGTAGAAAAACTTAACCTCACAAATGTGGAAGTTTTAAAGTCCGAGGAAAACAAAATACCTTTACCTGATAATACGGTTGACTTTATATACATAGCCTTTACCTTCCATGAACTTTCCGAACCTCTAAAATTCCTGGAAGAACTAAAGAGAGTTTCTAAGTCATTTGCCTATCTCGCAATTATAGACTGGAAAAAGGAGGAAAGGGATAAAGGTCCTCCGCCAGAAGAGGTTTATTCTGAATGGGAAGTGGGTTTAATTTTGGAAGATGCAGGAGTGAAGGTAGGAAGAGTTGTTGAAATAGGTAAGTATTGCTTTGGAGTTTACGCAATTATTGTAAAACAGGAGGAAGAAAATCCTCTTATGAATGTTCCGTTCAAGATACCACCGGGAATCTAGTTTTCTTCTCCCTCTTCATTTTGTACATCCTTCTGTCCGCTATGTTTATGAGTTCTTCGGCATTTTCCGAATCATCCGGAAAAATAGCAACTCCATAACTTGCCGAAAGTCCGTATTGCGAAAAGGTCTCCTCGATTCCCCTTCTTATACGTTCACCGACTATGTAACCTATGTTCCTGTCCTTTGTTTTTAAAATTACCACAAACTCGTCTCCGCCGTATCTTACGGGAATATCTTCATTCCTTATGCTCTCCCTTATAATTTCCGAAACCTTCTTTAGAACTTTATCCCCTTTGCTATGACCGAAGGTATCATTTATTCTTTTGAAATTGTCCAGGTCTATGAAAAGAACTTCGACCTTATAATTTCCCAGAACCTTTGAACGGCTAACCTCCATTCTGAGCAAACTATTTAAGCTATTTCTATTAAACAACCTTGTTAAAGGGTCATGGTAAGCTTCAAATTCAAGTTTTTGGGTAAGATATTCATAGGTTTTTAAAAGTTCACCGTATTTTCTTGTAATTTCATTAATAATATTTATAAGAAGTTTCAGCTTT
>DQVZ01000057.1 GCA_015661465.1 Aquifex aeolicus | reverse complement strand
GAGGGTGTAGCTCAGTTGGTAGAGCGGGGGACTGTGGATCCCCGTGTCGCGGGTTCGAGTCCCGTCACCCTCCCCAGATTTCCCTCTATTGCTGTACTTTCCACAAAAAATTTAAATTTTGAGAAAAATTCTCAATTAGAGAGCTTGAGAATCAAGGGGAAGAAGGTCTCAAAAAGCAAGCTCTTTACCCTCTCGTCCCTCACCTCTTCAAAGGGCTTGTAGTAGTTTTCGTAATAAAAGTTTTTAACCAGTTCAAAAGGTGGTTCCAGACCTTTGTCTATGTACTTCCAGCCTTCCCAATTCGGGTGTGCCTTTCTGTAAATGCCTGCATAGGTTTCATACTCTTCGGTCGGGTTTTTGTGAAGCTTTAGGCCGCCTTCGAGCTCTAAGATTTTCCGTAAAGCCTTTTCGAACACGTAAAAAAGTTTGCGGTTTTTGCAGCTCTCTTTCCATACTTATGTGTTTAAAAGCCTGACTTTATGAACTCTATCAACGAATCGATATCTATCAAATACCTCACTTTTCCGTCCGCCCTTTCAACGTCGAATCCTGTAGCCTCAAAATCTAATAACTACAAATGTACTATCTAATAAGTTATCCCTCCCATTCTTTTAATCCTTTTTTGAATGCTCTTCTATTTCGTAATCTTCTATTAACGGATTTATTAAGTATTTTTCTACTAACCTATTTAAATCTACATCGTCGGAAACTTCCAACTCTATAACCTTTCCAACCCTTACGCTGGAGACCTGAAAACCGTTCTCTTTAAGCATCTCTTCAACAGCTCTACCTTGGGGATCAAGAAGCCCTTCTTTAGGCATAATTATCACTTTTATACTCTTCATTGCTTCCTCCTAATCCTAATTTTAAATAGCCTATAATCAATTTCCATGGAATTTTTTGTCGAGCATACGGATGAGGATACACTCTACAAGTTAGTGCTCGGTCTGATTGTTCCACGACCTATAGGGTGGGTTTCTACAATAAGCAAGGAAGGTATTACAAACATTGCTCCATTTAGCTTTTTTAACGCTGTAAACGATGCACCTCCTGTTCTTATGCTTTCTATAAGCAACAGAGATGATAATAGCCTTAAAGATACGGTAAGGAATATCTTGGATACAAAAGAATTCGTAATAAATATGGTAAGTGAGGAGCTTTTTGGAAAAATGTTAATAACCGCTGAAGAATTTCCTCCTAATGTAAGTGAGTTTGAAAAAGCAGGGCTCACACCCGAAGCGTCTAAAATGGTAAAAGCTCCGCGCATAAAAGAAGCAAAAGTTTCTTTCGAATGCAAACTGTACAAATACATCCCTGTCTACGATATGCACGTAATATTTGGAGAAGCTCTTTTGATAAAGGTCAACGATGATATACTTGAGGAAAACTTCAAAGTGGATTACGAAAGTTATAAACCCATTGGTAGACTGGGAGGAAATTATTATGCAAAAGTATACGGAAATTGTAAGATAAAAGGGTGTTAAAATAAAAGGCACTATGGCAGCAGCACCGGTTGAGGGAAGTGGGGCAGGAGCTATAGATATTCACACCTTATTTTTACATTTAGCTATACTTCTTTTTTCCGCTAAACTTTTCGGCTCTATGGTCAGAAAGTTGGGAGTTCCTCCTGTTTTGGGTGAGGTTACTGCGGGAATAATACTTGGCCAGAGTTTCTTAGGGATTATTCCTCTATCGGAGGCTATAAAAGTTCTTGCGGAACTCGGTGTAATTCTTTTGCTTTTTGAAGTAGGTTTGGAAGCAGATATACATATGCTTGTAAGGGTAGGCCTTTGGTCTACCGCAGTGGCTATTGTAGGAGCAGCTTTCCCTTTCATAGGAGGTTTTGTGGTATCCTATTACCTATTCGACTTAGACCTTGTGGCGTCTTTGTTTATGGGAGGGGCTCTTACCGCAACCAGTATAGGTATAACTGTAAGGGTTCTTACGGATTTAAACAAACATAAGGAGCGTTTTGCTCAAATTGTTCTCGGTGCTGCTGTGCTTGATGATATTATGGGTGTTATAATTCTTGCAGCACTTTATGAATTTACCAAAACCAGAGAGGTCCATCTTGATGCAACAGCCAATCTAATAATACACATTGTTATGTTCTTCTTAATAGCCCCTGTAGTTGCCAATATTGTAGCCAAAATTTTATCGTTTGTAGCTAAAAAGACTCAAGATTCAGATATAATTCCCGCGTCAATTATGGCTTTAATATTACTGGCTGCATATGCGGCCCATAAGTTCGGTTCTCCATCAATTTTGGGTTCTTTTACGGCAGGTCTTGCCCTATCGAGAAGGTTTGTAATTCCCTTTGCCGCTGCCCTTAGATTGGATGAAAGTATGATTCTTAAAGTGGAAGAATCAATCAAACCTTTAGTATGGGTTTTGGCTCCGATATTCTTTGTATCGGTAGGCCTTGCGTTAAATCTAAAAGCTATAGACTTTTCTTCACCTGAATTTTGGACTTTTTCTGGAGCTTTAATAGTTGTTGCTATAATCGGTAAAGTCTCCTCAGGTTTTGTTGCTCCAGGGTCTTTGAAGGAGAAATTGAGCATAGGTTTCTCGATGCTTCCTCGAGGTGAGGTAGGTTTAATATTCGCCGAATTCGGCAGGAGTTTTAAAGCTATAAATGATGTCGAGTATGCAGTAATCATATTTGTAGTTGCTGTAACTACACTGATAGCCCCTATAGCTCTTAAAATACTGTTAAAGGAAGAGTAGGATTTAAT
>DQVZ01000054.1 GCA_015661465.1 Aquifex aeolicus | reverse complement strand
TTTAGAGGAAAGAATAAATAAAATAAATGAAAAGAGTGAAGAGAATGTTTACATTCCCTTTCTTAAGATAGATGTAAAAAATTCAAAAGAATTGAACATCAATCTTCAGAAAGAAGATTACGATATAGCGATAATACATATAAGTTGTCTTGAAAAGCTTGCAAAAAAGGTAAATATCAAACCTGAAGAATTTATACAAAAGGTTATAAAAAACTTAAAGGAAAGAATTCCCAATATATACCTTACAACCGGGAGGGGTAGGATAAACTTAGGACACATAAAGGATACAAAGTTTATACCCTTTTCAATTCTCAACGCATCCCTGTACGGAGGGTTTGTTGATAAAATATTACTCATAGACTCTCTTGCATTAGTAAGAGGGGGGAACATTCATGGGGGAAGATAGGTTTTTAAATGAGAAAAAAATTGAAGAATGTATTAAAGCACTTAAAGAAGAATTAGATATTCCCGAAGATTTTTATGTTTATCCTTTTTTTGTATATGATAAAGCTTGCTTTATAGGAATTGAAGGAGAAAAAACTTTAAAGATAATTTTCCGTAAAAGTAGATATACAAAAGAAATAGAAGATATAAAAAAATATAAAAGGATATACCTGCTTATACCTCACGGGATAAAAATTCTCCACCAAGGCGGAAAAACTTTTATGGATAAAACCAAACCGGAAGATTTAAAAGGTATAGGTTCATGTAAATTATTTAAGGAAATAAATTCAACGGAGATATACGTATGTCATATAAGGTCTAATATGTCGTGCAATGAATTAATAGAATTTGTGAAAGAAAAACTAAAAGACTACAAAAATGCAGAAGGAAAAATAAAATGTGCATTTTCTAAAGAATTAACTTTCGTCATAGCGGATAAGGAAAGCAAAGATTACGAATTTAGAGAGATAACCGAAGAGGTTTATTTAATCTTTCCTGACTATCGGGAAAACTTTATCAAAGAGATGCTCAACTTTCTTAAAGAAAGAAAAATAAAAAGCGTTGAAGTTATATCCCACGGAAGGGAGAGTGTAAAGAAGAGGTTAGAAGCGGAGAGTATAAACGTTGAGTTTTACGATATCACTTCAACCATTAAAGAACTATATCAAAGATATAGAAAACTTGAGGAAGTGTATAAAAATCGTGAAGAATTTTTAGGAACTCTTTCTGAGATAAAGGAATTCTTCCGTAAAACTATTTCCACACCGTTAATTTTAAAGAAATTGGCACACAAGCTTTCGGGACAGGTTGCGAATTTATCAATCACCTTAGAGCTTTATCGTGTAGGGAAGGGGTCTCCATCTGAGGTTGTGAACACCTTGGAACATATAAGAAATACTTTGTCCTTTGCAAAAGATGAACTGAAAAAAATTAAAGCTTCTTCAGGCGGTGCGGAATATTCGGATAAAATTAAGGAAATTGAAGAAAAATTAAATTCTGTAGAAGAAAAAATTACCTTTGATTGGGGAAAAATACTGGAAGAAATTATCAGTGATTTAAGAAAAATTGTAAAAAGTATAAAAAACTTAATGGAAGAGGAAGGAGAAAATGAAAATACTGTTAATAGGTGAGGAATTCTTTTGCAAAAAAATGGAAAAACTCCTCTCCGATATTAACCTGAATGTGGATGCTGTAAACCTTGATGTGGATTTAGAGGAAGTTTCCTATAAAGCTCTTCTGTATTATTACGAGGTAATATCATCCACTCTTGATAGTCTTGTTCAGGAAGATAAGGTTTTGTGTTTGGTAGGTTTAGATATAAATCTTTTAGACTTTAAGAATATGCCATATATTCATCTTGCTTACGAAAGGAAACACGAGCTTCTCAGCTTGTATTTTTACGAACTTCTCTTTTCAAGGTTAATTCTATCTTACCCAGAAGTATGGTGGGTGTTCATCAACGTCGTTTCGTGTAAAGAAAACGTAAGGTATCAAATGCACACTATAGATTTCTGTGAAGTTAATAAAAGCTTTCATGAGAAAATGTTGGAAAAAGTTTTTTTATGCTCTTATTTAAGTCCTCTTTTTGATATAGACGGTCTCTACGAATACCTTCTCACGAAAAAATCCGAGAAAGTTGTAAAAGATGTTAAAGATAAACCTGTTTTGTTCTTCCTTATTGAAGAAGAACCTGATTATGTGTTTTATATGTTTTACGCTCTTTCCGAATTTCCGAATGCAAAGGTTTATCCTGTTCACCTTTACACTCTGGCGGAAAAATTTTTAAAAGATAAAAGTCTTTATAATGGATGCAAAAAGCTTGTATGTTATATACACGATAGATACTATTATCCCGTAGACCTGCCATCGGAGAAAAATCTTGAAGACTTGAAAACTAGACTGAAAGAGTTTGGTTTAAAGACTAGTGATGAATGTGGTTATATAAGACACGTTCTTGTGAGCTTCAGTGATAAAAAGGACGATGAGGATTTTATAGACCACAGCATAAAGAAACCTCTTAACTCTATAAATTCCTTTAAAGATGAAATGAAAACTGTTCTATTGTTAAGGGACGATACGAATACCTCAAAAAATACCAATACAAGTTATAAAGGTGTTCATAGTTCTAAGGGAATCTTATCCGAGATAGCAACGAAAATTTTGAAAAGAGCGGAGATGTATTACGAAAACGTAAAAAGTGCGGAAGATGCTTTTGTAGTTGCGATTATGGCAAGGTATGCTTTGGAAATTCTTGAAGAGAAAAATTTAAATCTTCTATACAGGGCTTTTTCTTTAAAAGTAAAAGCTGAATCTCTCGGGGAGGTTATATTCACGGGTTCTGATGTAAACATAGATATCCATCAAAAGGTAAATCAGATAGAAAACTTTTTGGAAGGGATTAAAAAGACCTTTGCTCTAAGTGATGAAAAAATAGCCTCAATGGAGCTTCTGCTTCTTAATGAGCTTCTTAACATATATAAGGAACATAACCAACTTGAGGAGGAGCTTGCATTAACAAATCATATAAGAAAAAAGGTTTTTGAAAAAAGATTTAAAAAGAATGTAGATAAGCAAAGAAACCTTTCATTTAAAGAGTTTAAAGATGTTCGCAACAATATTTATACTATGGCAAATACGGTGCTCTACTGGTTTATAAATAAGCTTTTGATAAAACCGTTATTTTCTTTCAAATATGCAGCTGGTATTCTCATGATTTTTATACTCACTTCTATAGTTTTACATTGGGGACTCAATAGATTTAAAAGCGAAATATTACCAAAAGCTTTAATTGATACTGTATACGGTATAATTACCGCTAACATAGGGGGAAGTCTGTTCGGTATACTCATTGCAATTTTCAATGTATGGCTTATGGTAATTGTTATAGGATACTTCTTAACCTACATTATTAGAAGATGAAACCAAAAGTTCTCATAGTTGATGATGACATCAGTTATCTGAATAAGTTGAAGAAGCTTCTGGAAGATGACTACGAAATCTTAACAGCGACGAATTTAAAGGAGGCTTTTAATAAGGTATATCTTGCAGACGTTGTTTTGCTTGATTTGAACCTTAATGAAAATAAGAATGAATATGAAGGCTTTATATTTCTTGAAAAGGTAAAGAAGGATTTTCCTGAACTTCCGATAGTAGTTGTTACGGGATATTATGAGGCGGATAAAGCTGTAAAAAGCTTTAAACTGGGAGCTTACGATTTTATAGAAAAGGGAACGGATATAAACAAGTTGTTTAAGGTAATAAAAAACGCCCTTGAGAAGTTAAACCTTGAGCTTAGACTGAAAAACTTTACGGTTGCTTCGGAAGAACTGGAACCTTTTGACCTTGTAGGAGTATCCGAGCATATAAAAGAATTAAGAAAAACTGTTGATTTTATATCTAAGGATGCTTATCTGACTATTTTGATTATCGGTGAGACAGGGACTGGAAAAGAACTGGTTGCAAGACTTATTCACAAAAAAGGATTGAGAAAGAATTACCCTTTTATTCCTGTAAGTTTAGCTTCTATACCCAAGGATTTAGCAGAAAGTGAATTATTCGGATATGAAAAGGGGGCCTTTACAGGAGCAACGGAGAAAAAGAAAGGCTTGATAGAAATGGCAAATAAAGGTATCCTTTACCTTGATGATATAGATTACGCAGGTTTAGAAGTTCAGGTTAAATTACTTAGATTTTTAGAAGAAAGGAAGATAAGGCGTTTAGGAGGAAACAAGGAGATAGATGTTGACGTTCAAATAATTTCATCAACGAATAAGGATTTAAAAAGTTTAATTTCCGAAGGAAAGTTTAGGGAAGATTTATTTTATAGAATTTCGGTTTTTACGATAGAGATTTTACCACTGAGAAAAAGGAAAGAGGATATTCCCGTCCTTATAAATTATTTTCTGGAACTTTACAAGAAGAAAAGGAGAACAAGCGTAAAGGGTATAAGTGATAAAGCTATGGATTACTTGGTAAACTACAACTGGCCGGGAAACGTAAGGGAGCTAAAAAACCTTATAGAAAGGCTGATAATATTGGCTCAAATAAAAGGAAAGGAAATCATTTCCGAGGATATGCTTCCGCAAGATATCAGAAATTTTGAAAAAATAAGTTCAACATCTTTAGAATTTCCTCTAAATCTTGACTACGAGCTTGCTAAATATGAAATGGATATAATTTCCAAAGCCTTAGAGGAGAGTAATTTTTCCATATCCAAAGCTTATAAATTACTTGGACTAAAAAATAGATATCAGCTCTATTACAGATTAAAAAGAATAAATAAGCTATTTCCTGAACTAGTAAAGACTTACAAAAAAACATTTTCAAAAATAAAGAATGGATGAAATTTTTATCATACCATTTAGGATGTTTGTAAATGAAATGGTAATTTCGGAGAAACACGGAATTATCAATTTATCCAAGTTGTAGGAGTCAAAGAAATGGGCTGCCCGGGACT
>DQVZ01000165.1 GCA_015661465.1 Aquifex aeolicus | reverse complement strand
TCCGTACGCTACCAGGTACTTTTTATCTAATTTCCTCAAAAAGTTGATAATTTCTTCTTTACTTCTAAGTTTATGAAAAGGTACTTCGGATAAAGCGAGAAGTTCAAGGTGAGTATGTGCATCGACAAACATAGAGTAAAATATACTCACAAATGATTGACATAGAACTCATAAGGAAAGACCCTGAGCTTGTGAGAAAACGCTTATCCACACGGGATAAAGAACTGGTAAAACTCGTGGACAAAGTACTTGAGTTGGATAAAAAAAGGCGCGAGATAATAAAAGAGCTGGAACGCTTGAGAAATGAAAGGAATAAACTTAGTAAAGAAATAGGAATACTAAAAAGAGAAGGTAAGGACACAACAAAGATACAAAACAAAGTAAAAGGACTTAAAGGGGAGATAGAAAAACTGGAAGAGGAGTTAAGAAAAATAGGAGAAGAACTGAAAAGTACAATTCTTTGGATTCCCAATATACCCCATGAGAGTGTACCCATTGGAAGTGATGAAAATGATAATGTTGAGGTAAGAAGATGGGGTGAACCGAGAAAATTCAATTTTGAACCTAAACCCCACTGGGAAATTGGAGAGAAGCTCGGAATACTCGATTTTAAAAGGGGAGCTAAACTTTCCGGAAGTAGGTTTACCGTAATAAAAGGCTGGGGAGCTAAACTGGAAAGGGCTTTGATTAATTTTATGTTGGATTTACACTCAAAAAAGGGATATAAAGAAGTTTTTCCGCCCCATTTGGTAAAACATGAAATCTTAATAGGTACGGGACAGCTTCCGAAATTTGAGGAAGATCTGTATAAATGCGAAAAGGATAATCTTTATTTAATTCCAACTGCAGAAGTACCACTGACCAATCTCTTCAGGGATGAAATCCTTAAAGAGGAAGAACTCCCTATCTATCTTACCGCTTACACTCCTTGTTACAGAAGGGAAGCGGGAGCATACGGCAAAGACATTAGAGGAATAATCAGGCAGCATCAGTTTGATAAAGTTGAGTTGGTAAAAATAGTTCATCCTGAGACCTCCTACGAAGAATTAGAAAAATTAACCCGCGATGCAGAGGAAGTACTTCAGCTTTTAGGATTGCCTTACAGGGTAGTAGAACTTTGCACGGGAGACCTTGGTTTTTCCGCAGCAAAGACTTACGATATAGAAGTCTGGTTCCCTTCTCAAAACAAATACAGGGAAATCTCCTCCTGCTCCAATTGTGAAGACTTCCAAGCTCGCAGAATGAATACAAGATTCAAAGATTCTAGAACCGGAAAGAATAGATTTGTTCATACTTTGAACGGCTCAGGTCTCGCAGTAGGTAGAACTCTTGCTGCAATTCTTGAAAATTACCAACAGGAAGACGGAAGCGTAGTTGTTCCTGAAGCTCTAAGGGATTATGTAGGCGCAGATGTAATTAAACCAGAGTAGTTTCTTCCACTATTTCTCCGTCCTTTATCTCAACTACCCTGTGGGTCATTCGTGTTAGTTCCCTTTCATGGGTTACCATAACTATTGTTGTTCCTTCACTGTTTAATTCCTGAAAGATTTCCATAACCTTTTGAGTGTTTACAGAATCAAGGTTTCCGGTAGGTTCATCAGCAAGAAGAAGAATAGGGTCGTTGGCAATAGCCCTTGCTATTGCAACTCTTTGCTGTTCTCCTCCTGAGAGTTGATAGGGTTTTCTTAATATCTTATCCTTAAGACCTAACCTCTCCAGAAGATACTCTGCTTTTTCCTTTGCCCGTTTTGAGTCTACTCCAGCTTTTAGCATAGGTATCATTACGTTTTCAAGAGCGGTAAACTCGGAAATTAAATAATGGAATTGAAAAATAAACCCGAACTTTCTGTTTCTCAAAGCGGCGAGCTTCTTTTCTTGAGAAAAATCAACCTCCTTGTTTTCAAGGAAAATTTTTCCTTCCGTAGGAGTATCAAGGAGTCCCAGTATGTATAAAAGTGTACTCTTTCCGGAACCAGATGCTCCAACTATGCTTACAAACTCTCCCCTTTTTATCGAGAAATTTATTCCCTTTAATATTTCGTAGTTTCCTATTAGCTTTTTTATATTTTCCGCTTTAAGAACTGTATCAGCTCCCACTTCTGAAAACCTCCACAGGATGAAAGCGGGAAGCCCTATAAGCCGGGTAAAAGGATGCAAAGAAAGAAACTAATACCGCAAAGATAAAACCTTGCAGGTGATAGGAAATACTTCTGTCAAGAATAAAGCCTTCAGCCCTTACTATTCCTTCAACTTCTATTTTTATAGTTTCCAACCACTCAAGTATCCCGTAAGATAAAATGTTTCCTACTAATCCTCCGAATACGCCTATTATTATTCCTTGAAGTGAGAAAATCAGTATTATATCTCTCTTCTCGTAACCCATCGCTTTAAGTATTGCTATATCCCTTTTTTTCTCTAAAACGGTCATCATTATGATATTGAAAATCCCGAAGCCTGAAACCAAGAGTATGGCAAAGACCACAGAGCGAGTTATTATTTTCTGAATTTTAAATATTGATAGAAAATTTTTAAAGGACTCCTGCCAACTTTCGGCCCTGTAGCCGGTTTCTTTAGTAAGCCTTTTGGCGTAAAATGGAGCTAAGTCTGCACTTTTCAGCTTGAGAATTACTTCGTTCACTTCATTGGGTTTCCCGAGAATATCCTGAAGTTTTTTAATATGGAGATAAACTCGAGATTTATCTATTTCCGTAATTCCGGTGTTTAAAAGGTCTACAACTTTCAATCTGTGGAGTGTTCCATTGGGTAAAACGAGAACAACTTTCTTTCCTATATCTTTTATTCCCAATTCTTCAGCAAGCTTAATACCGAGAATTACAGCTTCTTTATTTCTTTTTAACTGGGCAAGGTTATTCTTTACAAGATATTTTGAAATCCTCAAAGTTTTATTTTCTAATTCGGGAAATATCCCTACAAAAGTTACCGGCTTTTCCTTAACACCATAGGATATAACTCCGTTTCCTATAAGGTGCAAGGTAATTCCCAAAACATTTTCATCTCTTGCATACCTGTTCAAAATCTCGCTATAGTTGGAAATTCTATTCTTCACGCTTTTTGGTTTCGCACCCAAAACAAAAAAAATTCCCTCTTTGTAAACCTTTCTGAGAATTCTATCCTCTCTAAAAGTGCTTCCGACAAAAATCTTTACATGTCCATTTATATTTAGAGCCTCTTCGAGGAAATATTTTTGGAACCCGTTTACCATTGAACTCATCACTATAAAGGCAGCTGTACCAATAACTACTCCGAGTGTTGCAATTATACTTTGTCTTCTCCTTTCGAAGAATAACCTAAGCGATATGAAAAAATTTCCCTTCATTTTTCTATCAAAACCTTTTCCCCGCTTTTAAGTCCTTCAAGGACTTCAACCATATCACCGTAAGTTTCCCCAAGTTTTATTACCCTTTCAACAATTTTTCCCTTTTCGATAACCCTCACTTTGTTTTCTTCAAATATTGCCTCTTTCGGAATAGCTACGCCTAACTTTTCTGAAATGATTATGTTTGCTTCAACCGTTGTTCCCGAAAAAAGTTCTACGTCGTAATCCGCTTCTACTTCCACCTCGAAACTTTTTTTCTTTTCATTTACCTTTCTGTAAATTTTTATAATTCTTCCCTCGTAAACCCTATCCGGAACTGAATCAATAGTTATGTAAACCTTTTGACCCAGTCTTACAAGATAAGAGTACTCCTCATCTATCTCCAGAATCGTTTTTAATTTCCTTAAATCACCTATAACAAACAAAGGTTTAGTTTCCATAAAGGTATTCACATAATCTCCTACTTCCACGTTCCTTTTAAGGATTACACCACTTATCGGGCTTTTTATTTTATACTGCTCTAGCTCTTCCTTTAATCGGTTCAATGTAGCTTTAAGGACTTTTATTTTTCTTTTTATTTCCTTCACATTTTCTTTAAACTCCAACTCAAGGGCTGATAACTCTTTTAGTTGAGCGTTATACTGTTTCTCAAGGTTGAAAATTTCTTCTCTCGAAATAAGACCTTTCTCATAAAGCTTTTTTCTTCTTTGAAGTCTATACTTTAATTCCTCTATCCTTTCCTTTTTGGCAGCGATTTTTTCCTTAAAGCTCGTTATAAAGTAAGATTGTGGAGACAATTTTTCCCGGAGATTTTCAAGTTCGGTTTTTACTTCCTCTATCTTTCTTTCTAAAGGTTTGTTTTCAAGTTCTGCCAAAACTTCACCCTTTTTCACAATCTCTCCGACATCTTTATAGACTTTTACTACGTATCCTGCAACCCGCGATTTTACCTCAACCTCATTGTAGGCTTTTATGTACCCGGTGGCGTAAACCGCTTTTACCAAGGGTGCCTCCTTGACCTCAAAAATCCTATAGTTTTTCTTAAATACTTTGAAGTATACGAAAGTACTAGAAAGAAAAAGTAAAGTTATAAAGACAATCCAAAAAATTTTTCTCATTCTACATCAATTTTATGTAAGGATATAAACTCCAGAGTTATGGTAAACCACCTAAAAATCTGGATTACGAGCAGTAATGTATTGTGAAGTAGCTTCTTAAAATTTTCCATAAGTTTTAAGTATAGAGCTTTGATACTTGAACTGAAGTAAAGAAGGTTATAAAATATATTCTTGCCTGGAGGCCCGGTAGCTCAGGTGGTAGAGCACCCGGCTGAAAACCGGGGTGTCGGCGGTTCGACTCCGCCCTGGGCCACCACCTCAAATTCTAAGAAGTTCCTTACTTAGAACTTTTGAGGCAAATTCGTAAACAACTTCTTTCCAATCAACTTTTCCTTCTTCAACTAAGTCCAATTTCTCTTCCATTAATGATGTGAATTTATAGTCCATTAAAAGGGGAAAGTTTTCCATTAGGAAGTCCACTACTTCAAAAGCAATATGCGTAGGTAAAATAGTTTTATTTTTGACCTTTATGTAACCTCGCTCTTTCAAGGTTTTTACTATGGTCGAATATGTTGAAGGTCTACCTATACCTAGTTTTTCAAGGGTTTTTATCAAAGTACCTTCAGTATATCTGGAAGGGGGTTGAGTTCTTCTCTCTTCAAGGTCTGTCTTTATAAGCTTTAGAAGGTCTCCCGCCGCAAGCAGAGGTAAAAGTTCTTCCTTTATTTCTGAGGGATAAACTCTACTCCATCCATCGAAAACTACTTTTAAGCCTTTTGCTATCAGATATATGGGTCTCCTTAGCTCAGGGGTAATGGCTTCAACGATAACTTTCTTTCTCTCCAGCTGAATTTCCTTCATTAGACTAGCCAAAGTTCTGCGAAATATAAGGTCATAAAGAATTCTGAGTTCTTCTCTTTCGGGTATCGTTGGAATAGGCTTTGTAGGTCTTATACACTCATGAGCCCCTTGTACGTTTTTTTTCTCACGAAAATTTCTTAATCTTCCTACGTACTTTTCTCCGAATTCTCTTCTTATAAAATTCATAAACTCCTTTGCTTTTTGCTCATTCATCCTATAGCTGTCGGTTCTCGGATAGGTGATATAACCCTTTTCGTAGAGTTCTTGAGAAAGCTTTTGGGTTTTTTCGGGAGGAAATCCCAACTTAGCGTTAGCTTCGGCTTGAAGGTCTGAGGTAATAAAAGGTTTGGGAGAGTACTCTTTATCCTCTTTTATATCGACGCTGTATACACTGAAAAAACCTTTTTCCAATTTTTCCGCAATTATTTTTGCATCCGACGGTTTTTCATACCTATAGTCATAAATAGCATGAAAAATCTCCCCATCTTTTTCCAGAATGACCTTAACGTAGTAATATTTCTTGACTCTAAAGTTTTGGATCTCTCTTTCCCTTTCAACTATTAAACGCAGTGCCGGGGATTGAACTCTTCCGGCGGAAAGCCTGTAATTTTTAAACTCCTTCCAAAGTATCGGGGAAATTAGATAACCTATTAATCTATCTAAAATCCTTCGTGCAAATTGTGAATACACAAGGTTTATATTTATATATCCTGCATTTCTTATACTTTCCTTTATAGCGGCGGGAGTAATTTCGTAAAATACGGCTCTTTTTATATTTTTATTTACCTTTTGCAAATCCTTTTTCAAAAAGTAAGCTATTGCTTCACCTTCCCTGTCGGGGTCTGTACAAATATAAACTATTTCCACTTTTTTCGAAAGCCTCTTTAACTCTTCGATTAATTTCTTCTTTCCTCTCAAGTAAACATATTTAGCTTTAAGAGTTTTAAGGTCTACTCCCAATCCTCTCTCAGGTAAATCCTTTATATGTCCTAAAGTTGCCTTTACGTAGAAATCTTTACCGAGGAATTTCTGGATAGTTTTCGCTTTTGTAGGTGATTCAACTATGAATAGTTTCATAAAACTAATTTAAAAAAAGG
>DQVZ01000301.1 GCA_015661465.1 Aquifex aeolicus | reverse complement strand
TTCGGTTTTGATTTTCTGTCAGCTTTGATTCTGGCCGCTGTGTTTTATCCATCGAGTACTTCCATAGTTGCAAAACTTTTGATGGATTACAAAAGAATAGCTTCTCCCGAAGCCGAACTGCTTATAGGAATACTTATATTTGAAGATTTAGTTGCAATCCTTCTTTTGGCTATAATAATTCCATTAAAAGAGGCGGGAAGTTTTGATCCGAGCCTTTTACCTTTAAGTCTGATAAAAGTTTCTCTGGCATTGCTCGTTTTTTGGATTATTCATAAATTTTTTATTCCGAAAATCAACAGATGGCTGGATACGGTTTCCGAAGAAGAAATATTTATCTTCTTTGCTTTAGGTATGGTTCTTTTTGTAGGAACCTTCTTTCATTCTATAGGTATATCGGAAGCTCTTGGAGCCTTCCTCCTTGGAGTTATAGTACCGGAAACGAGAATTTTAGAAAATATAGAAAAGCAGTTATCCGATTTAAAGGAACTTTCCATGGGTTTATTTTTCTTCTTCTTTGCATACGAAACTCAGTTTACGGTTCCCAAAGAAATAGGTTTCCTAGTTGTTCTAATAATATTAAGTATTATTTTAAAGATAATTTCTACTTATATCGCGGGATATATATTCGGACTAAAGAAAAAAACAAGATTCAAGGCTTCACTTTCCTTTGTCCCCCGAGGTGAATTTTCCGTAATAATGACCTCATTCGAACCAAACATAAAGTCAATTTCAATTCCTTTTATTCTCTCAACGGCGGTAATAGGAAGTATTCTATTTGCTGTTGCCCCCAAAATAGCAGACGTTATATATCCCCCGAAGAAGAAAAAGAAAAAACCTATCAAAAGTTCGAAGAAAGGCTACTTAAAATCCGCTCAAGCTTTTTCCGAGCATCCTCCAAGTCTTCACTCTGGGAAATCTTCACCTCCTGGCCGAGACGAATCTCACCCTTCGTAAAGGGTAAAGGGATTATCAGCTTGTCCCAGGAGTTTATTCTTTTATACCTTTCAAAACTTACCACAACCGGTAATATAGGACTTCCGGTTTTTTGAGCTAAGTAGATTACACCCTTTTTTACTTTAAAAGCAGGTCCCTTAGGACCATCAATGGTTATCGCTATATTTTTCCCCCGCTGAAGTAGTTCCATTAACTTCTTTACTGCAGTTCTACCTCCCTTGTAGGCTTTCCCTTCTTCCGTAGACCCCCTTACCACTTCAAAACCTAAATGTTTTAAGATTCTCGCCGCTATTTCTCCATCTCTGTATCTGCTTACCAGAACGACTATACCTCTGTCCATAGCAAACATTGCAAGTCCTAAAGCATGCCCGTGCCAGAGTGCATAAATCTTACCTTTATCCTTCCTAAATTCGTATCTTTTTTTCCAACGTATAGTTCTACCTATTATTCTCAAAATTAGAGAGATTAAGGGTATAAAAAGAAAGATTATCCGATACTTAAGTTTTTTCATACTTTAAGAATTCTACTTTTTTATCACACAGTGTAATATATGTTTTCACTCATAAAAATATCGTTATATTCTAATAATTTCAAAAACGAGGAGGTGTGGAGCATGTATGGAAATCCGTTAATTCCTGATAT
>DQVZ01000019.1 GCA_015661465.1 Aquifex aeolicus | reverse complement strand
TTCAATAAACGAAACGTTTTTATTGAAAGCAACCAAAAGTATTGCAGCTATGAACAGAAACGATATATAAAGCATAATACCTGCAAAGCTTGCCGAAAAAAAGCTAAACTTTTTCCTTTTATAAAAATACCTCAAGTAGGCAATATACTTTGTAAGGAAACTTTTGAATCTATTTATGGTGTTACTGTTATAACCATTTTTAAAAAATTTTTTAGTAAGGAAATAAGTGCCTATAAATCCTACTAAAAATATAACGAGTAATGAAAAGATTTTACCTAATTCTGAAGGATTTTTTAATATTTGAAAAAGTAATACAGGAAAAACTAATAGGAAAAATATGGCTCCCGTTATGGTTTTTAAAGTAACAACTGTTGCAACCTTATGGACACTTACACCTTTTCTGAGAAGCATATAAACGGCTGTTCCTTCTCCACCTACGTGAGCAGGTGTTACCGTAGCTCCGAAGGTGTTTATAAGAGAGATTACATATCCGTAAAGAAAAGAATACTTAATTCCTAAGGCCCTGGAAAGTATATATAAACGTAAATTATCGAAAGTATGAACCATAAAAACTGCAAAGAAAGTGAATAGAAGATATGTTTTATTTAAATTCTTTAAAGTTTTGAAGGTTTCAGTGGTAAATGTTTTTTGAATAATAAAAAGAAGAGAAAGAAATAGAATTGTATTGAAGAGCAGTAAACCCTTTAGGATTTTTCTATGCATTATATTTCCTTTACCGCCTTCCTAATTCTTTCAAGAGCTTCACTTATGTCTTCATTCTCATGGGCAGTTGTAAGGAACCAAGCTTCAAATTGTGACGGAGGAATTAGGACACCGTTTTTTAGGAGAGCTTTAAAGAATTTAGCGAACATTTCAGTATCGGAAGTTTTAGCTGTTTGGAAATCAAAAACCTCTTTATCAGTGAAGAATACAGTCATCATAGAACCTATGCGGTTTACAGTATGAGGAATTCCTTTTTCTTTAAGAATATCGCTTACACCCCTTGCTAACCTTTCCATTTTTTCCTCAAGTTCTTTGTACGGTTCTTTATCTCGTAGCTCTTTAAGAGTCTCTGAGCCGCTTACCATGGCAAGCGGATTTCCTGCAAGGGTTCCAGCTTGGTATATATCTCCTTCGGGAGCAACTCTTTCCATAATTTCTTTTTTCCCTCCATAAGCACCTACTGGTAGACCTCCTCCCAGTATTTTCCCAAGGCAGGTTATATCGGGTTCTATACCAAACAGCTCTTGGGCACCACCTTTTGAAAGTCTAAATCCGGTTATTACTTCATCAAATATAAGTAAGCTGTTATACTCTCTTGTAATCCTTCGCAGTTCTTTTAAAAATTCCTTCTTGGGAAGAACTACCCCCATATTACCCGCAACGGGTTCTACTATAACTGCTGCTATTTCGTCTCCGTACTTCCTGAAGGCTTCTTCAAGAGTTTCAACATCGTTATAAGGAAGAACTATTGTTAGCTTAGCTATTTCCTTGGGAATTCCAGGTGTTCCTGGTATGCCAAATGTGGCAACACCCGAGCCTGCACTCACTAAAAGACTGTCATAATGACCGTGATAGCAACCTTCGAATTTCACAATGTATTTTCTACCTGTAATACCTCTTGCTAACCTTACCGCTGACATTGTAGCTTCAGTTCCTGAATTTACGAACCTTACCTTTTCAACCGTAGGTACCATTTCGACAACAAGCCTAGCAAGGGTAATTTCGTGAGGATTAGTAAGTCCAAAAGAAAGGCTTTTTTCAGCTTCTTCCTGAATAGCTTTTACTACATTCTTAGGGGCGTGACCTAATATATTTGCTCCCCAAGATGCAAGAAAGTCTATGTATTCATTTCCATCGGCATCCCAAACTTTAGCTTTTCTTCCCTTTACCAAGAAAACAGGTTCTCCACTTACTGCTTTAAAGGCTCTAACTGGACTGTTTACTCCTCCGGGTAAAACTTCTAAAGCTTCTTTCAAGAGTTTTCTGTTTTTCATAAGGTTTATTTTAAATTATTTGTTCATAAAAAATTCTTTACTTAAGCGTATAGCCATATACTAAAATTCTTAAACAGGAGGTGTAGCCATGAGTGAAAAGCAACAAGCTGCAGACCTGGTAATAATCCTGATAACCGGGCCTGAAAATCCTAAAAGATTACCCTCTGCGTTCTTCTTGGCATCTACAGCAGCTGCTGCTGATATGAACGTAGTTATGTATTTTACAGGACCTGCTACACTCCTTCTTAAAAAAGGTGTAGCGGAAAACATTCGTCCCATGGAAGAAGGAAACACAATAAAAGACTTTATGGAGCTTGCCCTTGATAATGGAGTTCAATTTGTAGGCTGCTTGCAATCCTTAGAGCTTAACGGAATGAAGAAGGAAGATTTGGCTTTTGATGTTCCCTTG
>DQVZ01000024.1 GCA_015661465.1 Aquifex aeolicus | reverse complement strand
TTTACAAAATGCTCTGGCAAGGAAAGGCTTATACTCCCGAATTAGCAAAAAAGGCCCGTGAAGCTAAGGAGCAACTCCAAGCAAAAGAGTAATTTTCTACCCAATCGGGTAAACTCCTTTCGGTATAGGAACTATAAAATAAATTCAAATGGTTTTTCAAAACTTTAGAGATTTTATGGAACATGCGGTAAGGAAGTACTACTCTTCAAACAGAGCTTTAAAGGATTTCTTTACAGCTCCCGAACTAGATAGAGCTTTCGGAGAAGCCCTTGCAGAATTTTTTTCTAAACATCTTTCTGAATTTGATAAGCCCGTTTTATTGGAATTGGGAGCTGGAAGAGGGCTTCTCGCAAGGGATATACTAAATTATTACAGAGAAAATTATCCTCAACTTTTTGCAAATATTAAATACTACATATACGAGTTTAGTCCCTATCTTATAGAAAAACAAAAACAGGTATTGCAGGATTTTTCCAATGTTGAATGGGTTGAAAACCTTCCTAAGATAGAGGGAATAATTTTTTCAAATGAGTTTTTCGATGCTCTGCCTGTTCACGTGATTAAAGGAAATAAAGAGCTTTATATAGATGAAAAAGGAAATGAAATTTGGCTAAACGTTCAGGATGAAAGGATTAACGAGTACATTAACAGAATGGGATACAATGGACTGAACCAGGTTTTAGAAGTATGTCTGGATTGTATAGATTTTCTTAAGAAAATTTCCGAAAGTCTCATACGAGGCTATCATATGGTTATAGATTACGGTTATACTTCGGAAGAACTACCACGTTTTCCTGAAGGAACTATAGTAGCTTACAAAGACCATAAAGTCATCAAGGACTTTACGAAGGAATCGGGAAGTGTTGATATTACCGCCCATGTTAACTTTTCCGCCCTTATAGAGTATGGAAAAGATTTCGGCCTTGAGACTATACTCTTTCAGACTCAAAGGGATTTTTTAATGCATATACCCACTTTTCTAAATGAACTCGAAAAGCTAAGCTGGGAAGAGAATGCCGAAAGTGTAGAAAGACTCTCGAGACTCAAAACTATGCTCGTATCTATGGGAGATAAGTTTAAGGTTTTACTTCAAAGGAAGCTTTCTTGATATAAGAGATAAAATAAACGCAATTATGGAGATTCCTACAATGGCACCACTGGGTGGGAGGTTGTATTTAAAGGAAACGAAGATACCCGATACTACGGAGAAAACTGATATTAAGCAAGAATAAACCAAACTCATTAAAAAAGAGTTAGCCAAAAGAATTCCCGTCATCGCTGGAATGACGACCATAGAAGACGCGAGGATAACACCTACAGCCTTTATACTTGCCACTATTACCACAGCTGTTATAGATACAAATGCGTAATTAATGAGAGAAATATTGATACCCTTTACCCTGGCAATTTCTTCAGAAAAAGTTATTAGTAAGAGTTTTTTATAAAAAATTATTAGGAAGGATATTGTAAGTAAAAAAACGAAGAATGAATAAACAAATTCTTCTTTGCTTACCATGAGAATATTTCCAAATAAATAGGAGAATAAATTCTCTCCAAAACCCTTAGCTATGCCCAGTATTATTACTGCGAGAGCCATTCCGCTTGAAAAAATCACCGCTATAGCTGTATCTCCTGGCACTTTTCTCGTTTGAGTCAGAAACTCTATAAGGTTGGCTATGAGCACGGTAAATATAACTGTAGTGAGGTATATATCCACGTTTATAAGAAAGCTTATTGCTATACCGCCGAAAGCTGCGTGGGATAGTCCAGCTCCTAAAAAGGCGAACCTTCTTAGAATTAAAAAAACACCTATAAGGGCTGTGGAAACAGCTATAAGTATCCCGGCAAGAAGACCTCTCTGTATAAAATCGTAACTAAGAAGTTCCATCTAATATTCCCCTTAGTCCGAAAACTTCTTCTATGAATTCTATCGCATCGGCAGGATTACCAAAGTAACATACCTTTCTATTCAAACAGAGAATTTTATTGGAGTGTTTCAAAAGCGTTCCTATATCGTGAGATATCATCATGATAGTTTTCCTGTGATTTGAATTCAAATCGAGAAGTATGTTTATTAAATGATTGAGTGCGTGAATATCCAGACCTGTTGTCGGTTCATCGAGAAGTATAAGTTTAGGATTTGATGATAGGGCAATAGCCAAAAGAACTCTTTGTTGTTGTCCGCCCGAAAGCTTTGTAAACTGTTTATCTAAAATATTTCCTATCTTCAAATACTCTATCAAATACTCTGTTTCTTTCTTATCGTGTGAAACGCTAAGTAAAAGCTCTTTTACTTTTCCGGGAAAGGTATGCTCTACACTAAGTCTCTGAGGTACATACCCTATGCTTTTCCAGTCTCTAAATTCTTCTATTCTCTTCCCAAAGAGCAGTATCTCCCCACTTTGAGGCTTTAAGAACCTAAGTAGCAGTTTAAACAGTGTGGATTTTCCTGCACCATTTGGTCCCACTATTCCTAAGAAATCTCCCTCTTCTACAAAAAAGGATACGTTTTCCAAAACTTTATATTTGCCGTCATAAGAGAAATTCAGGTTCTTGGCCTCTACTATTCGCATTTCAGAGCCTTTTTCAAAACCCGTAAATTCCTATCCATTATAGAGTAATAATTATCCTCTTCTTCCTCAGGGATAATTTTAATGTTAACCTCATAAACAGGGATACCGTAATCTTCTTTAAGTATATGGGCTACTTTTGAATGGAATCCTTTAGGGATAAGAATTACCTTAATCTTTCTTTTCTTTATTTCCCTTATTAGTTTCTTGAGTTCTTTAGGAGATATATCACCGTGACTATGTTCTTCTTTTAAAACAATCTGTTTTAGGTTATAGTCTACGGCTAGATAACCAAATGCTGGATGCAATGTTCCAAAATTTCTATACTTACAGGTTGAGAGGCTTTTTATATAGGCTTTGTGAAGTTCTTCAAGCTTCCTATATGCGTTATTATAACCTTCCTCGAAACTCTTCTTTGGATATATCTCCTCGAGGGATTTTTTCACGTTTTTTGCAACTAAAAGCATACGCTTGGGAGATACCCAAAAATGGGGGTCTTTTCCGAGTTCCCTATGACCGAAAAAAAGGATATCTACATCCCTTGAGAGGTAAAAAACTCTTGCTTTTGTTATTCTTTCAAGTTTTCTTTCCCATTCACCTAAGGGAATTCCGCTTACAAAGAGAACCTTGGCCACGTAAAGCTTTATAAGCTCCCTGGGGGTAAGCTCGTACATATGGTAATCAGCTTTAGGGGGAACGAGGATTTCTACTCTAAAGTCATTACCGCTTATTTCCTTTACTACATCGTAAAAGGGATAAATAGATACTAGAATCAAATCCTTTGCAAAAGAAAAAACAAATAAAAGCATAAGAGAAACAAAAATTTTCATCTTTTTAGCCTCTCCACTATAATTCTTACCATTTCCAGCATAGAGTTGGGGTCTGTTGCCGTTATCAGGTTTCCATCTATTTCCACAGGGTTGCCAGTATAATTAGCTCCGGCGTTAACCAAGTCATCTTTGATTGCAAAAAATCCTGTAACAGTTTTACCCTTAACAATCTTTGCCGAGATAAGAACCCATGGCCCGTGACATACTGCACATACAAGCTTTCCTTTTTCGTAGTGCTCTTTAACTATATGCAGTACTTCTGTATATCTCCTTAATCTATCGGGAGCGTATCCACCCGGTATAAAGACACAATCAAACTCTGTATGATATACATCCTTTACGGTTTTATCGGGGAAAAAGCTCATTCCCTTTTTTCCTTTGTATTCTTTAAGTTTCGGAGCTGCGGAGACTACTTCGAAGCCTTCTTCTTTAAACCTAAGGTAAGGGTATACATATTCAACATCCTCAACTAATTCTTCCAGAAATATTAGAACCCTGCTCATTGGTTTAATTTTAACTACAGTTATTTTAAATCTAAGTAGTTTTTATCCTTCCTCCATCCTCCGAAGTAGTAAAAAACTTTATTCTCTGGTAGCTTCTTTTTTGCACATTCAACGGCGTAATTTATATCAAAAGGCATCATATCTGTTCCGAATATAAGGTCTGCTCCGATTTCATCCACTATGTCTATAGGGTTTATCCGGTAGGCTCGTTCTTCACCCAGAGCTTTAAAGTAAATATCCCTGTAATAACAGTCAAAATTAGGTTGCATACAAAGGAGAACATTAAGTTCCTTCACTTTCTCTATCTGGTCTTCCGTAATCATCTCAGCGTGTTCTATTCTGTGGTATTTCAAGGAAGGTTCTGCCCTTTCCAAAGCTCTTATAGCAAGTTCTATAGCCCCGTCCCCTATTGCATGCATAGATACTCTTAAACCCCTATTTTCGAGTTCCTTTATTATCCTAGCTAATCTATATTCCGATATCATAGGTTTCCCGGTGCTCTTAGTATCCGCATAAGGCTTTTTCAGATATGCTGTCCTCGCGGATATGGAACCATCTATGTAAACCTTTACCCATCCCAGTCTTAAATTTTCTCTTTCCCCGAATTTTTCGAATGATTCTAGAACTTTATCAAGACTGCTGTAATAGGGCATGAGGACAACTCTCAAGGGTGGGTTTATAGAAAATAGAACTTCTGCAACCTTATCGTCGACATAATCGTGAATCTCGAATATACCCATATTACTCGCTTCTTCCAATCCTTTTAAAATGAATTCCCTTAATCTTTCCCCTTTCGGTTTAAATTTGTCTACTACCTGCCAAAGGTCTCCTTCATACAGAAAGTAATCATCCTTTCCTAAAAGTTCTCTCATAGAGTCGTTCATAATCCCCTTATGACCATCTTTGTAAATAAGCAGTAAAGGATAATTCACCCTGTTTAAATCCTCAGGAGTAATTTCGGGAGAATAATCGAGTCCGTACGCTACCAGGTACTTTTTATCTAATTTCCTCAAAAAGTTGATAATTTCTTCTTTACTTCTAAGTTTATGAAAAGGTACTTCGGATAAAG
>DQVZ01000090.1 GCA_015661465.1 Aquifex aeolicus | reverse complement strand
TATTATTATGGCTAAGGTAGCGATTATAACGGGTATACGAAGAATAGGGAAAGAAATAGGTAAAAGTCTGATAGACAAGGGATACAACTTGACAGTTGTTTATAACTCGAGTAAATCAAGTGCCGAGGACTTGAAAGCTTATGCTAAGGAAAAAGGTGTAGAAGTTTTACTCCTAAAGGCAGACCTTAGAAATTACGAAAATTTTTCCGAGATTGTAAATGAAACTATCAAAGAGTTCGGAAGGATAGATGCTTTTATCCATTTGGCTTCTCCCTACGTAAGGAAGAATATTTCAGAAAATACACGGGAAGACCTATATCATCACTTTGTGCCTATAGCGGAAGCTTTTTACTTTATTTCTTTAGAGTGCTACAAAGAAATGCTGAAGAATGAAGGAGAAATAAAAGGGCATATATTAGCCTTCGGTGATTGGGCAACTAATATTTCTCCCTATAAAGGTTTCAGCACGTACTTTATAGCCAAGGGTGCTCTTCACACCGCGGTAAAGGTTCTTGCAAAAGAATTTGCTCCCTACGTTCCCGTAAACTGTATAGCCCTCGGTCCAGTTATAAAAGCTGAGAATTACACAGATGAAGAGTGGGAAAAGATAATAAGGGGAACTCCTTTAAAAAGGAATGTGTCTTTAAATGACATTATTAAATTAACCGAGCTTTTACTTGAAACGGATAGTATAACTGGAGAAATTATTATGGTGGATGGGGGAAGACATATAGCGGGCTCAGGTGTGTAAAATCTCATACAAAATCCCGAGGTTAGAATTTATATTGATAAAGTTATGATAGATACACACTGTCATCTGGATTTACTTAAAGAAAAGGATAGAGAAGAGGCTTTAAAAGATGAAAGGCTGGAATATTTGATAAATGTAGGGTTTGATAAGGAAACTATAAGTAATGCCATAAAGTTTGCTAGGGTTTATGAAAAAGTGTACATAGCAATAGGTTTCCACCCTCACGAAGCGGATAAGGTTACCGATGAAGACCTAGATTGGTTAAAATCGCTTGCCGAGAAAAATTCAAAGGTAAGAGCTATAGGAGAGATAGGATTGGACTTTTACAAAAATTACTCCGATAGGAAAAATCAGGAAGACATTTTCAGGAAACAGATACAGATAGCAAAAGAACTCGGTTTGCCGGTAGTTATCCATATGAGAAACGCAGAAGAAGAAACTATAAGAATTCTCAGAGAGGAAGGAGCTTACGAGATAGGCGGTGTTATGCATTGCTTTACCGGTTCTTATGAAACTATGAAAAAAGCTGTAGACATGGGATTTTTTATATCCTACTCTGGAATAATTACCTATAAAAATGCGGAAAGCTTAAGGGAGGTGGTAAAGAAAACTCCCACTTCGAGAATTCTCCTCGAAACGGACGCTCCTTTCCTTCCTCCGCAACCTGTAAGAGGAAAACCGAATAAACCTTCCAATATCTTTTACACGGCGGAAGTTCTCGCAAAGTTACTTCCGAACACTTCATCGGAAGATGTAGACCGCATGACTTCCCAAAATGCCAAACAAATTTTTAACCTGAACGGTGCGGTAAAAAAAAACACTGTAACTTATGTAATAAATAACAAGCTTTACATAAATCTAACCAATAAATGCAACCTTCATTGTGTATTTTGTCAAAGGGAAAGAGAGAGAAATTTCTGGGTAAAAGGCCACTGGGTATGGGTAGATAGGGACCCGAGTGTTGATGAAGTGATTAAAGAAATAGGAAACCCAAAAAAATACGATGAAATAGTGTTTTGTGGATACGGAGAACCGACACTCAGATTTTCGGCTTTAAAAAGCATAGCAAAATGGGTGAAGGAAAAAGGAGGAAAGGTAAGGGTAGATACAAACGGTCTACTTTTTACATTCCTTCCCAAAGAAAAATTGAGAGAGCTTGTAGGTATTGTGGATAGCTTTTCCGTGAGCCTCAATGCCCAAGATGAGGAAACCTATAACAAGGTTTGCAGACCCTCTAACCCTGATGCCTTTAAAAAGGTTATAGAGTTTATAAAGGAAGCTAAAAGATTGGGTTTCGAAGTAATTGTTTCCGCAGTTGATTACAACGGAGTTGATATGAAAAAGACCGAAGAATTGGCAAAAAAGTTAGGAGCAAAGTGGAAATATAGAACTTATGAAGTTGTTGGGTAAGCTTCTCGATTATATCTTTCTTTCAGAGAATTTATGCAAAGTTTGCGGAAAGGAATTTGAACCCGAAGACCAGGGATTTATATGTGATGTATGCCTTTCCACCTTAAAGCCCCACGAATTTTTCGAAGATTATAAAGATATACCTTATGTAGATTCTTATGAATTTTTCGGAAAGTACGAAGGTGTTCTTCGTGAGGTAATAATCCTATACAAGTTTCAATCTGTTAAACCCTTAAGTAAGATAATTGCAAAAATTTTAGAGGAACCT
>DQVZ01000299.1 GCA_015661465.1 Aquifex aeolicus | reverse complement strand
CTTTTGTAATCCATCAAAAGTTTTGCAACTATGGAAGTACTCGATGGATAAAACACAGCGGCCAGAATCAAAGCTGACAGAAAATCAAAACCGAATAGGTAAGCAAGTATAAACGGAGGTATAAAATTAAAAAGAAAATCCACACTTCCGGTTTTCCAAGCTCCAAGCATGTTTTTAAGTTTTTCAAAGGAGTATTCAAGTCCTATGAAAAAGAACAGAAGGATTATTCCTGCGTGTTTGAAAATTTCAAAGTGCTCCATATGATGAGGGTCTATGTAGAGTTTAGCTGTAAAACCTACTAGCATAAAGGCTATTATTGAAGGGATGCTTATCTTCCTTAGGAGATAAGCGGATACAAACATTAAAAGGAGGGTGATATAAGGGGACAGTTCCACGAACAAATGATTAATGTGATTTAGCATAGTTTAAGTCCTACAATCTCCACACATATTGAGGAATTTCAGAAGTTGTTCTCTGGTTCCTACCACTATTAAGGTATCCTTTGGTTGGATTTTTTCTTTGTAAGGGTCTGGACTTGGAATCATAGTACTGTCTCTGATAATAGCTATTATTGAAACCCCTGTTTTTCTTCTAATTTCAAGCTGTGCTATGGTTTTTCCGATAAAGTTGGAATTTTCTCCCACCTTTACCCATTCCATAACGATTTCTTTCATCAAGAATTCCATTTTTTCCGTGCTAACGGTTTGGAAAGTGGTTCCCGCAAGTAGAAAGCCCAATTCCCTTGCTTCTTCTTCATTCAGGGAAAAAACACAACTCGGTTCTTCTTCTTCCTCTTCAACTAAGTAAAGTTCACGCCTTCCGGTGTTGTGAATTATAAGTGTAAGCTCTCCACCTTGTTCTAACTCTATAGTGTACTTTTTTCCTACACCGGGCAATTCGGTTTCTTTAATTCTCATAACTTAACCACCGATTTTTGTATATTATATCAAGAACTTGAATTTAGATTTCTTTATCAGACTCTTGGGGCAGAAAATCAATCCACCCAGTAATTGGGAGCTTCTTTTGTAATTTGAACATCGTGAACGTGTGATTCTCTGTAGCCTGCCCAGGTAATTCTTACAAACTTTGCCTTTTCTTGTAATTCTTTTATATTTTTAGCTCCTACATATCCCATACCTGAACGTACTCCACCCACCAACTGGTAGACAACGTCAGCAAGCTTTCCTTTATAAGGCACCCTACCCTCTATTCCTTCGGGAACAAACTTCTCTAGCCTATCTTGTCCGTATCTATCCGAAGATAGCCTCGAGCTCATAGCTCCGAGAGAACCCATGCCCCTGTAAACCTTATAGGCTCTTCCTTGGTAGTAAATTGTTTCTCCAGGAGCTTCTTCCGTACCTGCAAGAAGGTTTCCAAGCATAACTGCGCTTGCTCCCGCGGCGAGAGCCTTTACTATATCTCCTGAGTATCTTATACCACCATCCGCTATTATCGGAATTCCGTATTCTCTGGCAACACTTGCGGATTCCATAATTGCGGTAAGCTGAGGTACACCTACACCTGCAACTATTCTTGTAGTACATATGGAGCCTGGTCCTACCCCTACCTTTACGGCATCCGCTCCGGCCTCTATTAACGCTTTTGTTCCTTCAGGCGTAGCAACATTACCCGCTATTACATCAAGGTCGGGGAATAAATTCTTTATCTTCTCAACTGTTTCTAAAACCCTTTTGGAGTGTCCGTGAGCTGTATCAACAACTATTACATCAACACCGACCTCTACAAGAGCTGAAACTCTATCAACTGTTTCTTCTCCAGTTCCTACCGCTGCACCCACCCTGAGTCTTCCCAGTTCATCTTTACAAGCGTTAGGATACTTTCTCCTTTTTACTATATCCTTTATGGTAATTAAGCCCTTTATTCGTCCCTGATTATCAACTATCGGGAGTTTTTCAATCTTATATTTTCTGAATATTTCCTCCGCTTCATCGAGAGTTATTCCTTCCCTTGCTGTAATTAGATTCTCCTTAGTCATAAACTCCGATACGGGTTTCACGTAATCCTCAGTTCTTATAAACCTTAAGTCTCTGTTGGTAAGAATTCCTACAAGTTTATTCTTCTCATTTACCACAGGCACACCAGATATCTTATATTTGGCCATAATATCGAGAGCTTCCTTAACTTTGGTATCCGGCTTTACCACTACGGGATTTATAATCATTCCGCTTTCGGATTTCTTAACTTTTTCAACCTCTTCAGCCTGTTTTTTTATAGGCAGATTTCTGTGGATTATACCTATACCTCCTTCCCGGGCAAGAGCTATAGCCAGCCGAGCCTCCGTAACTGTATCCATAGCTGCGGATACGATAGGAATATTTAACTTTATCTTTTTAGTCAGATATGTAGAAACATCAACTTCATGGGGCAGAACTTCGGAATATTGGGGTATTAACAAAACATCGTCAAAGGTTAAACCTTCTTTTATTTGCTTCTCAACTTCTACCATAGATATATTATAAAATAACCCACAGCTTTTCTAAAATTAAGTTTCAACGCCACCGAGGGTTAGTTGTTTAATCCTGATAGTTGGTTGAGCGTCCGTTACTGGAACTCCTTGTCCGTCTTTACCGCATGTACCTATTGCCCAACCGATGTCGCTTCCTACCGCATCAACATCCTTCAGAGCTTTTGGACCGTTTCCTATCAGGGTAGCACCCCTTATGGGATACGTAATTTCCCCGTTTTCTATCATATATCCTTCCATAACTTTAAACACAAAGTCTCCCGTAACTGTATTTACCTCTCCTCCTCCTATTTTTACAACGTAAATACCTTTTTTTGTATCTTTTATTATGTCATCAGGATTGTCTTTACCTCTGTCTATGAATGT
>DQVZ01000078.1 GCA_015661465.1 Aquifex aeolicus | reverse complement strand
GAGTTGAGGGACTGTTTTCATTTGTTTGCTTGTTTACCTCTCTGCTTTGGGAGTTGCTTCCTTTGTTCTACCTTTATTTCTCACTCAGCGTATAAAATTTTCCTTAATTTATTTTATCTACGAAGGAGTAGGAATTAAATTCTCATATAATTCTATAAAGGAGGTTTTCTATGGCCGAGAAAGTAAAGATTTACATTGATGATGTGAAAATAGAAGCTGAAAAAGGAAAAACTGTACTTCAGGTAGCCCTCGAAAACGGTATAGATATTCCCTATTTTTGTTATCACCCAAGGCTTTCTATAGCCGGTGCTTGCAGAATGTGTGTGGTTTATTGGGAAGATATAAATAGATTAGTAATATCATGTAATCTCCCTGTTCAAGATGGAATGAGGATAAGAACCCACAGAACAAGTGAGCAAGTAAGAAATCAACAGAAATACCTCCTTCAAGCACTTATGACAAGACATCCTCTCGATTGTCCTATTTGTGATAAGGCTGGTGAATGTGATTTACAAGATTTAGGAGCTATTTACGGTCCTCAAAAGCAAATAGTTCCCATTTCTGCCCTTGAAAAGGAAAGGAAAGAACATGATTGGCAAAGTGATTTTCTTGAGTACTATTCCAACAGGTGTGTGGTTTGTTATAGATGTACAAGGGCGTGTGATGAAGTAGTAGGAGCAAAAGCTCTTTACGTTGAAGAGAGAGGTTTTCACTCTAATATAGTCCCTGCGGTAAGACCAATGGATACTTCCACGTGTGAAATGTGCGGAATATGTGTTTACGTTTGTCCCGTAGGAGCTATACTATCGAAGCCTTTCAAGTTCTGGTCAAGGAGTTGGCTCCTTGAAAAAGGCCTGACGAGATGTAATCTTTGTCCTGTCGGTTGCGAAATTCAGATAGAATACGGTATAGGTGATTGGCGTTCTAAAAGGAAGGTTTACAGAACAAAACCTACGGAAGATTTAAATATATGTGCAAAAGCCTTCTTTGGATACGATTCTATAAACCATAACAGGCTCCTGAGAACTGAAGTAAACAGTAGAAAGGAAACCCCTGGGAATGTTGTAAATTTTCTTACAACGCTACTGAGTGAACATGGTGGAAAAACTGCTCTAGTACTTTCTGCATATCTTCCTGCTGAGATAATCGATGAAGTGGTAAAAATAGCTAAGTCGTCAAAAGCTTATATAACCGCTCCACAAAGCGTAGATTTCTTCAAGTTCGTAGAGGAGATCGGCGATTTTGAAATCCCTTCACTAAAGGATTTTGAAAAAGCCGATGCATTTGTATTTGTAGGAGACGATATAACATCTGTAGCCACAGTTCTTACTTATTACACTAAAGGAAAAGTTTACAAAATAGGAAAAACCCTAAGGGATGGTAAATTTGACCCTGAAGAGATAAGTCTTGAAGATTTAGAAAAGTTAGAAGGGAATATTTACGTACTTGTAACTCCCCATTATCTAAACAGTGATTTGAAAGAAGTAGCCCAAAAGTTAAGAGTATTGAAAGAAACTAAAGGTTTTAAAATTGTTTTCGTTCCGAAGGACGGAAATACCTTTTATCTCTATGAAGCTCTAAAAGGTATATACTCGGATTTAGATGCCATAATGGAGATGGTAAACAAAAAGGAAATTGAAAATCTCAT
>DQVZ01000006.1 GCA_015661465.1 Aquifex aeolicus | reverse complement strand
AGCTTGCATGACCCAAGGGATGTAAATGTCATCTTGGGAATTGAGTCCTCCGTTTGGTCTACATATGTTTGAAGCTTCTTCTACTCTTCTTCTTAGGTGATATTCTTTCAGAAGATTTGATATTTCTTTGAAAAGTTCTTCGTTTAGAATCTTTCTTGTTTCGTAAGCGTAGAAGTAGACGGTAAAATCTTTTTCTCTTCCGTTATTCATAAAAATCTTAAATCCTAAATTGGGAGGTACATCAAGGGAAGTAGAAGGTAAAGGATATGGGGTAGTTATATTCATACCTCTACAAGTGTATCTTATTATGTTTCCTTGCTCGGAAGAAAGATAGCAATTTATGCTTTCGAGAAGCGAAGAAAGGGAGATTTTTAGTGTTTCCCTGTCGGGTAGTTGGGTATCAACCGAAAACTCTACAATTAAATTCCGTCCCGAATTTTGAAAGTTTATAGGAAGCGGTAGAGTATTACTGCAATTTACATCTTGAAAACCATTACCACAGTTCTTCCTTACATGGTCTATTATCAATGAATAAACACGATTTAAAACTCTTTTTGTATTTTCAATTCTTTGAACCGTTTCTATTATTTCTTTTCTATCTTGAAAAGCTGAAATTAGAGGATACATTCCGCTAAGAAGTATGGAAATTATTACCAATCCCATAAGCAATTCAAGTAGAATGTTCATACTTTTACCTCTCTACAGATTTCACGTAATACCCTCTCTTCACTCCGAGCTTTATTTTTACCCTGTAGACTTGAACATTTTTTATCTCACTCCCCTTCCATTCTCCAGTTATCCTTTTTCCCACTACTACAATCTCTCTCTTTTCTTTACTTATCTTTTCGGGATAAAACCACGAAAATACTTTAGCTCTTTTAAGAGCTTCTATTTCCTTCTTAGCTAAAATCTCATAACCAAAAAAATTAGCTCTGTACGGACACGAAAAATAAGCTCTTTCTACATCATTGGGAGTGAAGTTAAATCTACATACTACATACTCCTTTACTTTATCTTTCCAACTTTTCCTTTCTCCTCTGTATATAACACTTAGTAATAAAGCTATAAAAAGCATAAAACTTAAGAAAGCGAAGAAACGCTTTTTCCATACTTCCTTTTCAAGAATATCTAAAAAGTCTATCATCTCAGGGATACACTATCTTTTTCTTCCTCAATAACTTTCTTATACTTCTTTCCATAAACCTGAGTGTGTATCCGTAAGCTTTTCCTTCCTTCTTTTTCTTAATTACTACAGATGAGAGTATGAGAAGTATAATTCCTAAAACCGTCAGATAAAGTCTTCCGCTCAGAAAAGCTAATAGAATTATCGGAAAGGAAATAAGAAAAGCTAATAAAATATCGAAAACTTCAAGACCCCATATGGTAAAGGGATGCTCTAAAAATTTAAAATTCCCTTTCCTTAACCTTTCCATACTTGCTCTATTCTCGTGTAGTTCCCAGCTTCACACTTATCCGCAGCATCTTTTACCTTGGGTTCTATAGCGTTGGTTACATACCATAGAGCTATTACTCCCACAGAACCAGCTATTAAGACTACTATTCCGTGTCTGTATTTTTCAGTAGCAAAAGCTCCTATGAAAACTACAAGAACAATGATAGCTAATCCACCTACTCCTACAACTTTAAGCATAGGAAAGAAATCCGAAAGAGCTTTAAGAGCTGGACACAAAGGATTTGTAGCTTCTTGAGCTAAAGCTGTAGAGATTCCTAAAAAAATACCACTCAAAATCCATTTAGTTCTCATAGTAATTTTTATTTTATACTTTTTGCTTATTCCGTTCAATAAGTGAATAAAATATAGTATATGAGAGCAATGTTTTTAACAGCGATAATATTGTTAACGCTTTCATGTGCAAAAAACATCAGGGAAATAAAAGAATTTCATTTTCCTGAAAAACCTATAAAGGAACGGTTATCGGAAATAAGGGAAGGTCAGATAAAGGAGGTAGAAAGATGAAAAAGAGTATTTTAGCATTAGCGGGAATTTTTATAGTTTCGTGCGGAGGGACTTCCGGTGAAGGTAGTAAAAGCAAAGGATTTTATACTCTTTCTTTTTCAATAACACCATCTTATTTGGTATCTCCAGCAGT
>DQVZ01000065.1 GCA_015661465.1 Aquifex aeolicus | reverse complement strand
CTTGACTTTTTCGAGAAAGGGTATATAAATGTCAAATTTTTGGGTTTTTCACCGTTTTTTATTTATAGATGCGGTGGATAGTTGCTTACGATATTTCTTCGAATAAGGTCAGGAATAAGGTGTCCAATATACTGACAAAATACGGATACAGGGTTCAATACAGTGTATTTTACATACCCGATGCTACACGAAAGGATATCGAAAATCTCATAGAGACCATAAAACCGTTGATAAATCCCAAGACAGATAGGGTATTTTTCTACCCCATAGAGGATATTACCGTATTCAAGGGCTGTCCTTTACAACCTTGGGATATTCAAATTTTCTAGAGGATTAGAGTATGAAAAGAACCTTTGTTGTAGTTTCTCCGGCAAGCCTTTATGTGTCCAATGAAAGGCTTTGCGTGTCAAGGTTTTCTAAAAAGGTATCCGTTCCTTTAAAGCACATAGACTCCCTTATACTTATGGGCGAGTGGAGTATAAGCTCAAAGCTTATAAATAAACTCCTGAAGGAAAGAATACCTGCCTTTTTCCTATCAAGGTATGGTTCCCTGAAAGGAGTCCTTTACGCGGATTTTTTCCCGAGCAATCAAAGGGTAAGGTTATACCAGTATGAAGCTTACTTAAACAGAAGAGAAGAAGTCGCAAAGTTTCTTCTCAGAAAGAAAATAGAGGAAATAGAGAAGGTATTCGATTTAGATTTACAGGACTATAAAAACAATCTCGAAAGACAGAAAGAAGTTGAGAGCCTTCTCGGAATAGAAGGTTTCGTATCCTACGCAATGTTTGAAGCATTCAGGCAAAAACTAAAAGCACCCTTTGATTTTCAGAAAAGGGAATACAGACCGCCCAAGGATGAGGTGAATGCACTTTTGAGTTTATACTACACCTTTAACTATTGCTTAGCTTTGCCGGTGGTTTTATCCTCGGGATATGACCCTTATATTTCTTTCATCCATGTAAAAAGAGGAAAACATGCTTCTCTTTGCTCAGACCTTTTAGAACCTATCCGCCCACATCTTACTTACCATATACTTGAAGCTTTCAACAATAAACTCTTCGTTAAAGAAGACTTTGAACAGAACGGCTCTGGAGTATATCTAAAGAAGGAAGCCTTTGACAAGTTTTTGAACTTTTTTGAGAGGAAAAAGGAAGAAAATCTCAAGATGTTCTCGGAAGTTCTGAACAATTTTCTGGAGGTTTTAATACAAAGTGAGCAAAGTGTTAGTGTGTTATGACATAAAGAAAGAAAGCAGAAGGGCAAAGGTAAGAAAAATTTCCAAAAAAAGCGGACAACACCATCAGCTCAGTGTATTCCTCATAAAGGAAAGCCCTGTGAAAAACATTCTCCAGGCACTTGAGGTATTTGTGGAACAGGAAGTAGATAGCCTTTGAATGGAGGTTTTAAGGTGAAACTCTACTTTATCACTTCCCATGTAAATGAAGACAAACTAAAAAGTAAGGAGTAATTTTCTCGTTTATTCCCGTGGATTTTAACTTAAAAGTTCCCTTATGCGTAAACGATTTCCCCAGGATAGAATTCAGAAATTTAAAGAACGGAAGTAAAAAATTGAGTATCTACCAAGAAGACCTTTAACGAGGTGAAAAACCTTCTAGAAAGCTGGGAAATCTTAAGAAGTGTTTAAAACAAATCTGACTCTTCCGAATCCCATGGTAGTTTTCCTACCCACTCCCGCGAACTCACCGAAGTGAGCCAATGCGTTCAACCACTTCAAAACTTTTTTATCATCACAATCTACGTAAAAAACAACCCTGCCGGTAAAGCCCGTAATCTTTGCATTTTTTCCGATACTTACTTTCACCGTTCTAATCCAGGCTCCCGAGACAAAGATTTTATTCTCTATAACTTCCCTTAAATCGATATCCAGAGGGTAATCTGAAAACTTTACCCATTTTCTTATTAGACTTTTGAAGATGAGCTTAGGTTCCGGCAAGGGATGGTCAAATTCTCCCCTCTTGAAGGTTGTAGGTGTTATAAAGTCCATAACTATTGTGTTTTCCTCTTTTGCTCCCTCAAATATAGCTACGTAGGACTTAACATATTCCTCTTTTATATTAGGGTTGAATACCTTTCTGAGCTTTACACCGTTTAGTGATATTTCTTTATTTTCAAGAACGTAGGAAGATAAAAATTGAGGAAATAATTCCTCCTTGAGAAAAGAGATTTCCAAATATATCTTTTCTAAAATTTTTTCTTCTTTGTAAAACTGGGGAAACCACAGGGAAAAAGGTTTTACCCTCGAAGGTTTATGAAGTTCCTCTGCTAACTTTTCGGAGATTGTATTGAAAAAAAGTCCGTGAACCGCTTCAGGATTTAAAATCCTAGAACTTACGGGCTTTTCCGGATAGAGGTATACCCTCGTTTTTACGGGCATCTTTTTATTTTAAAACTTTATCCCTCTCCTTAGGTAGAGCGTTGCAAGAGGAAAGCTTGTTGAGAGACTAAATAGGTATCGAAGTGTCTGTTGCAATCCCTTTTTTTACT
>DQVZ01000168.1 GCA_015661465.1 Aquifex aeolicus | reverse complement strand
TTTTCATGCTCTCAAGCTATGGAAGCTATTAAAGAGTTCAATTACACCGATAGCTGGTTAATAAAGAAATGTATAGCGAGGAAGCTCGGGATAGAAGAAGATGATGTGGACAATTTAAAAAGTGTATCTCCGTCAGAGTGGTACTCCGCTTACAGGGAATGTTTAAATTCTAGTTCATTAACAGACCTTTTGGGAAATGAAGGAGCTAAGAGGTTCGTAAAGCTCATATCTCCACGTTCGTATATCAAGTGTGCTTTAGGAGTAAAAGATGACCCTACGTTTGAAGATATAGCTCAAGCGGATTTAAAAGATAAAGCTAAGTACTTTTTGTACTTAATTACTCCCGATGTTGAATTGAGTTCCGATGGACTGCTGAAGATAAGAACCGTTAAAGTTAAAGACCCCGATGGAAGTATCAGACCAGCTTCTCTTATTGATATGTTCAAGATTTTTACCGAAGAGTTTGAAGAGGAATACGAAAAACTGGTTGAAGACATGAAGAACGCTATGGATAATGGAGACGTAGAAGAACTTGAGGAAAGAATAGACGAGTTTGGGAGAAAATACGGTCTTGACCTGAGAAGAGTAAAGTACCTTCTCGGAGTTGCATCAAAACTTTATGTAGAAAGGGAAAAGCTTGCGACGGAAGGGGAAACTTCTCTTGAAGATTATGACAAATATATGACAGCTAAGAGTTTACTGAAGAATGAAATAAAAACTTTTCTGCTCTCGGAAGCTGTAAGGAGCTTAAAAGTAGCTGTAGAAGAAGCAACCCTTAGAGCTGTAGAAGCTTTAAAAACCGCTAAAGCTTCGGGAACACAATACAACCCCTGCGAGGGTGTAAAATGAGTAAAATGATAGTAATCTTTTTTGTTCTTGTTTTAATTACTTTCGGAGTTGAAAACCCCCAAAGTAAAACAGAGCAAATGCTACAGGAGAAATTAAATCAGGTTAGGTCTTTACTGAATACTCTGGTTGAAAAATACGGACTTCCAGAAGAGGAGAGGTTAAAACTCTGTAGAAGAATACGAAATAAGTTAATAGAAGTAGCTACACCAGAATTTTACAGAAAAGGGTACATAGTGTTTCCCGATAGTGAATATGCTTATAAGGTAGAACCCAATTGTGACATAATAGTCCTAAAAGTAAGCTCTTCCTTAGGAGTAGGGGAAAGCAAAAGGATTATAGAAGAAGCTCGAAAACTTGCAAAAGTAGGAGTAAAAGAACAAGAGGGAGTATCTCTCAAGGATTTCTTTACAATTTTCGCATATCTCCTTCTTTCTTTTTCCATAATATATACACTCTTTCAAGTTATTGTCTCACTTATAAAAGCTGACCTTCAGGGTTTTGCACTTTATTCATTCCTTTTAATCTTTTTAGGTTTTACGGGTTGGTTTTTCTTGAAAACCTTTTAGAAAAAGCTTCTTCCAGCAACGGTTTTATTTCCTTGTAAAACTCCTCAAAGTTAGGTGATAAATACTTCCCGTATTCAATCCATTTATCTTTCCAGTATTCTCCTAACTCTTTCATAACTTTTCCCACTATACCCTTTTCCGCAAGGAAAACAGCTATAGATAAGAGAATTAACGGAGTTAAAGCTTTAACCTTATCGTATTCCAACGTAAGTACCTTCCACATAAGTGAGGGATTTGATTTAGAAAGTTTCGGTTTTATATTACCCCCTAAAATTTGAGAGAGTTTGAACTTCATATTAGGGTCACCTTCAAGTCTCTCATAGATTTCCTCATAAATCTTACGAGCGTAATCGTTGTAAATTCTGTAATGAGAAAAAGCATGTCCTTCAATATCTGGTAGCTGTACATCTGACTTTTTCTTGAGAAATTCCTCAACTATCCCCAGTTCCTCAATAGTGAAAAGTTTCTTCACCTCATCCCACTCTTCTTCAACCAACTTTCTTATCTTTTCAGGTAAAACGTTGTAAGGATACTTAAGAATTGCAAATCTAACAATTCTTAACAAGTCCTTATTCCTGTTCATCTCACACCTCCTACATGATTTTTGAAAAAATCAAAAACATTATAAATATTATTGTAAATAAAATTAGCGTGATAAATGAAAAAAAGGAATTGAAAAGATTAAGCTTCAGGAACTTCGTCAAGAACCGTCCATCTCGGAACTTTGAATCTCTTTTGTTTTTTATACCTGTAGAAGTATATAAGGGGTATAAAATCGAAGATACAGTTTACCAACCATAGGGTAGAAGATTTTAGGTTAAAAAATTTTAAACCTACAGAAGCTATATATTTGAGTTCTCCATAAACTCCCAGTACGTTAAAGAAAACGTATGCAAAAACGGAAAATATAGCTGAGAGAATATCCAAAACGAAGGAAGTAAAAACGTAACCGGTTATGAAGTCTTCAATTATCTTTGTCATTAGTGATTTTTCCCATATAACAAACTTCCTTATCATCCATATCGGGAATCCTACCTTTACCATAATCAATAAAACCTCTATCAGGAAAGAAAAGTAAAAGATTATTGGAATAAAGAAGGAAAAAAGTACTATAAGTAGTCCAGAAAGCAATATCACGGAGTGGAGAGAAAAAGCGTACTTTATTCCCTGAACCAAAATAAATAATCTGTGAGGAGTTCTAAGCTTCGTTATATCAAAAGGTTTCATATTTTCCAGTTCAGCGTCCTTTAACCATTCGAGCTTCCCTATAAATTCCCATATATCAAGCTCTTTTTTTCTTTCTTGGTTTTCGTACAATGGAACTATCCTGCTCATAACAAACTCCAGATTTTTAAAGCTAATGAGGGATATTTATTTCTGAAGTAGATAGTCCTCGAAAGCTTTTTGTCTATTTCGGAGAATTTCTTCATAGCTATCTTGTTTTCAATTACAGCTCTCAAGCTTCTGAAGTCTTCACCGTTTCTTTCCATAACCGTCTCATCTCCAAGACTTACTACCAACAGTTCACTTTCTCTGTCTATGTAGACCCTATAGTTTCCGTGGACAAATTCTATTTCCCTCAAGGACAAGATAAAGTTCTTTACTTCCGAAAGGAGAAAAACGTGATGGGGAGGATTTATGTAATATCTGGATTTCCTTGTGTCATCTACAGCTGTAATTTTAAGAAGTTCCAGTTCATAATCGTAAAACACTCTCATTCTCCCTCCCTCACCGCTTACTTTTACCTCTTCTATACCGTAGAGACCGAAGAGAATTCCAACAGCTTCTTCTTTCCCAAAGAAAATTTCTCCGATAAACGGGTCTTTTCCTCCAGCTCCTTTCTCACCGTAGAAATTCCAAATAAGAGTTCCGTCTTCAGAATAAACTTCTATGGATGCTGTTCCGTATCTTATTCTCATCCTTCTTCCCCCAAGATTTTTTTCAAAACACCGTATACCTTATAAACGTAATTCCCATATCCTTTAGCGTTTTTTCCTTTGTTATAACAATCCACAGCTCTCCAAGTAAGTCCGTGTCTTTTTATGCAAAGTTTGAGTATATAAGCTCCTGCTTC
>DQVZ01000007.1 GCA_015661465.1 Aquifex aeolicus | reverse complement strand
GACTTAGACCTTCCTCTTGGAACTATTAGATTGAGACTTAAGGGAAGTTCAGGAGGACATAAGGGTGTGGAATCAATAATAAAGTATATAGGTACCCAAAATTTTCCGAGACTTAGGATAGGTATAGGAAGACCAAAGAAAAAGGAAGATGTTGTAAAGTATGTTCTTTCTCCTTTTTCCCAAGAAGAGGAGAAGGTTATAAATCAGGTAATAAAAAAAGCCGTAAGGTGTTTGACAAGAGCTATTGAAATTTCTCCTCAGCACGCGATGGAATATTGTAACAGGCAAGACTTATTTTAGATAATTTCAATTCCTTTCACTCCTTTTAATTTTAGTAATTCTTCCAGCTTTTTCGGGAAGGTCTCCGTATGATGTTAATACTGTAAGTTAGGAGGAAATCGTACATCTCTTTGAGTAGTACAAAGTTTCAAGAAGGTATGCGAGTGTATCCTTCATATCTTTCCTTGAGACCACCATATCTATTTGTCCTTTTCCTAAAAGGAATTCCGCCGTTTGAAAACCTTCGGGTAGTTTTTGTTTTATAGTCTGTTCTATAACTCTAGGTCCTGCGAAGCCTATTAAGGCTTTAGGTTCCGCGATAATTACATCTCCCAGGAAAGCAAAACTTGCCGATACTCCTCCCATCGTAGGATTTGTGAGAACACTTATGTATAGTATATCGTTTTTCTTCAAGAGACCTACACCGAATGTTGTTTTAGCCATCTGCATCAAAGACAGGATACCTTCCTGCATCCTCGCTCCGCCGGAGGCAGAAAAAGCTATTAGAGGCGTCTTAGTCTCTATAGCTCTTTCACAAGCCCTGAAGAACCTTTCTCCTACAACAGAACCCATACTTCCACCTATAAAGTTAAAATCCATTACGGCTAAGATAGCTTTTTTTCCTTTTATATGTCCTTCGGCTATCACTATTGCTTCACTTAAGCCCGTTTCCTCTTGTGCTTTTTTTAGTCTATCTTTGTAGCTTTTTGTATCCCTGAAGTTAAGAGGGTCAGTGGGTAGTATTTCCTCAAAAAGTATTTCAGGATTTTCCTCGTCTAAAGTGTACTTTATCCTCTCTCTGGCGGAAAGGGTAAAGTGATAACCACAATTGGGACATACTTTCAAGTTATTCTCAAGGTCAGGAACATAAAGGAGGCTCTTACAGTTTGAACACTTGGTCCATAAAACCTCTTCCTTTTTTTTCTTAAAGAATTTATCGAGAAACCTCATTTTTTGAGTTTTTCGTAGACAGCCATAACGTATCCGAGGAACGCGTTTTCGGGCTGTGCTCCGACGAATTCCGCAGCACCTTTGTTTATAACTATTTTTGGAACTCCTACTACTTGAAATTGCTGAGCTAAATCTGGATTCTCCGAAGCGTCTATAACCTTTGCAGTAATATTGTCATTTACCAAAGCAAAATCCCATGCCATTATCGCTGCAGTAGGACAGTATCCACAGGTTGTTGTTACAAAAACCCATATATCTATAGGGATATCTACACTTTGGAGAAGTTCTATGGTTTTTTCGGACAGCTGAGGTTTCTTTTGAGATACGTGGAATATACCGTTTATAAGTGTTGTAAATTCAAGTCCCGCCGGAAGGCCTATATACCTCATTCCGTAATCTTTTTCTCCTTCAATAACAATTGTCGGAACTCTATCAACACCGTACCTTTCCGTAATTTCTTTATCGGTAAAGGGAGACAATATCTCGAGTTTAATCTTATCCTGGCCTACGGCATCTCCGATAACTTCAACGGTTTCTTTTAGAAGCTCTTCAGCAGTTTGGCAAGATTCACACCCAATAGCTTGGGAGAACAGTTTTATGTTTACCGGCTCTTTGAACTCTTTTTTAGCAAGTTCTTTCAATTGAGTCCTTACTTCCAGGTTCAGTAGCATTTGCTAACCTCCTTATTTATAAAACTTAAGACTTAAGTAATATCTTAATTAATTGATGGCAGAAATAACAGAGTTAAAGGAAAGCTCCTATGTAAGGAGTTTCAAAAAGCTGAGAATTGCAAACTTATTTGAAAAGAATGCTAATTTCAGGAAACTGAGAAGAAAGAATACATTCTGGAAGGAAATAAGTGAAGCCATGGCGGTTAGGGAAAGAATTAAGGATTATCTTATTAAAGACCCATCATACATAGTTATAGATGTGTGCTCTGGTAAAGGGTTTTTGAGCACGATTGTGGGATTGATGCACCCTAAAACGAAAATTCTTGCCGTAGATAGGGACAAAGAAGTGGACCGTGAACACTTTAACTCTTTAAAAAACGTAGAGTTTGTGAATATGGATATAATGAGTGATGATTTCTACAGGCTTGTAAAGGAATCAGGCCAGCAGGTAATTCTTACAGGTATACATTTATGCAGAGAGCTTTCGGAAAGGTTTATAGACTTAGTTAACAGTTGTGAAAATGTAAAAGCCGCTGTTCTCATGCCATGTTGTGAAGGAAAGTTTCCAAGGAAAAAATATCAATTTCTCATAGATGAGCTCGGAGTTTATGAAGCGTGGTGTTATTACTTGAAAGAAAAATTTGACGAAAATCTTAAAGTAAAAATGAAAAGGGATAAGAAAGTACTTTCCCCTAAGAATATAGTTTTAACCGCAGAGAGAAATGGCTAATCTATCTTCAATTTTTCTAGCAGTCTTAAATTCTTTAAAGCTCTTTCTCTACTTCCTTCTCTCCTAATACCTTCAACGAAGTCCTGAACCATTTCCCTCAGTTTATCACCGTAGATTCTTCCCTTTTTAAAATCTCCATAAGTAATTTCTTCCCTTTGAAAATCCATAACTATATCTTCTTTATCTGTTTTTACACTCCACCTTCTCACCTGCTCATCAGGGTAATTCCAAGCTACTCTTAAAGTGAAAGGTATTTCTCCCTTTACCTTTCCTTTCACTTCCCAAACTACTCCGTTTTTTGAAACGTTCTCAAGTTTTATATCACCGAATAGGTATTGGAGTATGTAAAAATCGTGCCAAGCTAAATCCCATAATGGATTTATGTATCCACTGCCTTTGTTAAGGCGTTCTATCAGTATTTCTTTCGGATTTAATTTAGAAGGAAAACTTTTTACAACTTCCGAGTAAAGTTCTATCTCCGATATTTCAAGAAGAGGATTATTAGCTATTTTTAAAAATTCCTCGCTTGATAGGGCTGGAGGTTTTTCCAGTAGGACTGGTATACCTCTATCCAGAAGTTTCTCTGCTACTCTTACGTGATTTTCGGGATTTACAGCCACTATCGCACGGCTTATCTTCTCTTTAACATCATCAATATTACGGTAAAAAGGGCAATCTTTACAAAGCTTGGATTTTTGCGGGTCCGTATCACATACAACGGGTTTCACATGGAGTTCTCGTAATTTCCTCAGATACTTTGAGCCCATATTTCCTAGACCTACCAGTAAAATGCGCATAGGAATATTTTAAACTTGACTTTTCTGGCACCTTGAAGCGGTTTTTTCTAATATAAGAATAAAAAATGCTCAGAAAATACTTCTGGCTTCCTGCAGTTATAGGTTTATCTACAGGTATTGCTGCCGTTTTATTTGTAAAAACCCTTGAGCTAATAACTCACATTGTTTTGGAAAACTTAGTAGGGCATTATCAGCCTCTACCGGCAGGTGAGGGCTCCAGAGATTTTTATACTTTTGAAATTCTACATCCTTATCTTTTGCCCTTTACAGTAGCCATTGGAGGATTAATATCTGGACTGTTGTCCCACTTCTTTGCACCCGAATCAGCAGGAGTAGGTACCGATGCCGCAATAAAAGCGTATCACTACGGAAAAAAACTTTCTTTAAAATCTTCGCTGATTAAACTAATAACCTCAGCCATAACCATAGGAACCGGAGGAACCTCAGGGAGGGAAGGCCCTATAGCTTTGATAGGTGCCGGTATAGGTTCATCTATAGCGGAATGGTTTAAGTTAAGGGACTCCGAAAAGAGAGAAGCTCTTGCTATAGGTCTTGGTTCGGGTGTAGCTGCAATATTTAAGGCTCCCCTTGCAGGTGCCATTATAAGTGCGGAAGTATTCTTTAAAAGGGATTTTTATATAGAGACCATGATTCCAAGCTTTATAGCTTCAGTGGTTTCCTACAGTGTGTTCGGTAGTGTTTACGGTTTTCAGCCTATATTCTCCGCAAATATTCCCCCTTTTAGGGAAATAGGAATATCCGGTTTGATAGCTTATGGAGGATTAGGGCTTTTATGTGCTCTCTTTACAAGAATTTATATAAATACTTTTTTCACGATAAGTAAATTCTTTAAAAATTTACCTCTCCCTGAATATATAAAGCCTGCGGTAGGAGGCTTTTTTGCAGGAACTATAGGTATGGTTATTCCGGTTGCGATAGGTAATGGATACGGTTGGCTACAGTTTATTCTTGACGGTAAGATAAACGATTACCTTTTTACTTTGGCAGGTGCAATAGGAGTTATGCTTGGAGTTTCGTTTACAATAGGGTCCGGCGGGTCAGGTGGTGTATTTGGTCCTTCGGTGATGATAGGAGGGTTAATAGGTGCTACCTATGCTCTGTTCTTAAATAAACACTATAACCTCAACCTGCATATACCGTCCTTCACCGTAGTGGGTATGGTTGCCCTATTTGCAGGTGCGGCGAAAGCACCGCTTTCTACGTTAATACTTATCGCGGAAATGACAGGGAGCTATGACCTGCTGGTTCCAGCGATGATAGCTGTATTTATTTCTTACTTTTTAAGTGGAAGTAAAAGTATATTTCCAAGCCAGGTTGATACAAGACTTGATTCTCCTGCACATATTGATGAATTTGGCCTTTATATTCTTGAGAAACTACGTGTAAAGGACTATATGACTCCGAATCCAATAACGATTCACCCGAGCTCTACTTTACACGAAGCACAGAGGATAATAGCGAAAAATATGATAGGTGGTATTCCTGTTGTTAACGGAAAGAAACTTGTAGGGATTATTACAAAAAGTGATATTGCTAAAGTTCCCGAAGATAGAAGAAAATTTACTAAGGTTTATGAGGTGATGAATGTAAATGTAATTACCGTTATAGAAGATGAACCTCTTTCAGAAGTACTCAGAATAATGTATGTAAAGGGTATAGGTAGGTTGCCCGTAGTTAAGGATTCAAACAGTAAAGAGGTTATAGGTATAATAACGAGAGCTGATATAGGAAGAGCTATAAGAGAGTG
>DQVZ01000121.1 GCA_015661465.1 Aquifex aeolicus | reverse complement strand
TGAGAAGCATTGCAAGGATACGGGAGAAACGAGAAAGGTTAAAGTATAAATTCAGCTTTCCCAGTATGGGTAGCTTAAGCAAAATGAAGTGTAGTCTTTCCTTTTTGATAAACTTTTCACGGAAGTAAAAGACAATAAAAACTAAAGGAGATAGAATTAAGAAGACAGATAATACATCCGCAAATACGAGTATGAATTTCGTAATAAAGGGAAGCTCTTTGCCGAAACCCTCGAGAACATTTGCTATTTTAGGCACTACAACCTTTACAGCTATAAACAGGGAGATAAAACTGAAAAGGATTACAACCGTAGGGTATGTAATGGAAGATATGACTTTCCCTTTAAACTCAGCAACTTTCTGTAGGTACTCACCCGCCACTTGAAATATATACTCAAGATTTTCACCTCTTTGTACCGCTGTTAGCATCTCAGAAAGAAACTCGGGGAATATCTCTGTTCGCCGAAAAGCTTCCGCCAGATTTTCACCTTTTTCAATAGAGGATTTAATCTGATTTATAGCTCCGATTAATAATTCATTTTCCACCTGAGAAGAAAGCAACTCTAACGCTCTTGTTAGGGGTATTCCTGAGGAGAGTAAAACGGAAAGTTGTATTAACATAAAAGACAGTTCTTCCTCGGAAACTTTCTTTCTGAAAAGAGTGAATTTGTCTTTTTTCTCTTCTATCTTGATGGGTTTAATCCCTTCGTACTTTAACTTTTTTATAAGTTCACGACGGTCTTTTGCTTTTAAAACACCCTTTACCCTTTTTCCTTCCTTTATCCCCTCGTATACATAGCTTTTCATTCCAGCTCTTTATAGAGTATCTTATCCCTATCCCTGTCGTAAATGAAGGACAATGTAGTTTCCGCTTTATCTGTTTTTATTGACATTCTTACCCTGAAGAATCTACTCCTCACCTTTACCTTGCTTTCCAATCTGTATGTAATGTCTAAGGTTATACCTCTTACCAGCAACAAATCCCTTATACTCCTAAAGGGTTTATTCTTTCTATAATCCGCAATTCTCTTTGCCAAATCCCAATCTATATCCTTATCGAGGGAAAATATTACATATACAGGTGCGGTATTTATATTTACTTTCCCGTCGGAAAATACCGTTAAAAGTTCAAAAAGCCCGGGTTTTTTCTCAGAATCCTTTTCTTTGCCGTATAAATCTTCCTTTTTATCCCAAAAAAGTTCTATCTCATTTAAAGAATCCATGGGTTTTCTCTTTAATGGGAATTCTAAGTCTATAAATCCCTGCTCTTGTCCCGTCCATACTAGTATCCTATTAAGGAGTTCTAAATCAACTTCTAAAAAGCGAAAAAGTTTTTCAAATACTTCTTGAAGACCTCTTATCTTCGTTATGTAATTGGGATTTAAAAACCTGTCCTCATCCACTATTTCCACACTAACAGTTCCCAAATGCGTTTCAAAAATATAGGGTTTTGCCCAAGGGTCTGTAAGTGCATCGTAGCTTTTATCCTCCCTTCGGAGTAGGCTAGTTACCTTAGGAATTAAAGAATCCAAGATTATGTAATGTTTTTCCTTTAAGTATACTTTTTCGTAAATTTCCCTAACCGAATTTATACTCTGAAGCGTGTCTGTAACGTAGTAAGTAAGTGTTAAGAAAAACCCTAAAACTAATACGAGAATCACCTTAC
>DQVZ01000091.1 GCA_015661465.1 Aquifex aeolicus | reverse complement strand
ATCCGGGTTTATCCCACCCTGCATGAGTAGTGTCGTACCGCCCCATTCAACAAGTTCTCTTACCTTATCGAGTATTGTTTGTATATCTAAAAGGTATGCATCGTTATCGGACTTTTTCCTGTAAAAGGCACAAAATTTACATCCTGCTATACATACGTTTGTATAATTCACATTCCTATCTACAACGAAGGTAACTATATCCTCCGGATGAAACTTCTTTCTTACAAAATCGGCAAGATTTCCCAAAGTGACAAAATCTACATTCTCCCAAAGGTAGAGAGCTTCCTCAGGATATATTCTTTCTCCCTTTATCACTTTATCCTTTATACTATCTATAGATAAAGTTTTCATTAATTCACCTCCGGGTTAAATAAAATAAAAAATCTCGTAATATTAAATATTATGCAGATGAGATTTAAAGGTAGAGTTTGGAAATTTGGAGATAATGTGGATACAGACCAAATCATACCTGCAAGGTACTTAAATACCTCTGACCCCTATGAACTTGCCAAGCACGTTATGGAAGACAGTCAGCATCCTAACTTTGCTCAGGAGCATAAGGAAGGAGATATAATAGTTGCAGGAAAGAATTTCGGTTCAGGTTCTTCCAGAGAACACGCTCCCATAGCTATAAAGTATGCGGGAGTGCCCGTAGTTATCGCTAAATCCTTTGCGAGAATTTTCTTCAGAAATGCTATAAATATAGGATTGCCGATAGTAGAATCTCCCCAGGCAGTTGATGAAATAGAGCACGGAGATGAGATAGAGGTAGACCTTGAAAAGGGAATTATTAAAAATCTAAGAACAGGTAAAGAATTCCAGGCTACCAAATTCCCTAAAGAGCTTCAGGATATATTAAGGGCCGGAGGTCTTATGGCCTACGCTAAGGAAAAACTCGCCAAAAAGTAATTTTAGGAAAAATCAAAGTAAGTTTCCAAAAAGCGGAACGGTAAACAAGCTGATAACTATCCCTAAAGTAATAGCTGAGAAAGCCAATTTATAATCAAGCTGGTATTTTAAAGCAAGAACACCGGCAAAAACCATAGGAGGCATAGCTGTTTCTAATAAGGCTACCTTGTAAGGTAAAGAATGAAGATTCATAAATTTTAGTAAAAATAAAAGCATTGAAGGTGCAGCTATCATCTTTATAAAGAGTGCTAAGAAGAGAACTTTCTTGTCGGAGCTGAAATCTTTAAACTCCAATCTTAAGCCTAAAGAAAACAGTATAACGGGAATAAGAGAAGAGGAAACTATTTCGAGAAAATACTCCAAGAAACTCGGTAAATGTATATTGTGAAAGAAAAAAGAAAGTACAAGGGCAATGAAAGGAGGAAAGGTTAATAATTCCTTTATTGCAAATCTTCCTATGGCTATGAACAGTCCGAAGGTTATAACTAGAAGAAAAGAACCGAGCTGGTCGTAGATTATCGCGTAAGTCAGAGCTTCTTCTCCTTCGAGAGCGAAAACAAAAGGGTATCCCATAAATGCGGTATTTCCGAAAGAGGAAATCAAAATAAAAGATTTTAGAGTTTCTGTTTTTAATTTTAAAAGTTTTCCGATGGTATATGCAATAAATATAGAAATTAATATAGAAATCCACGCTATTAATGGAACAATTAATACATCTTTATTTACATTTATAAACCTTACATTCTGCAGAATTGTTAAAGGTAATGCAAAATAAATTACAAAATTTATGAAAACAATTGCATCGTTCTCTCTAAAAACGTTTATCTTTTTCAAACCATAAGCAAAAAATATAACAAGGATTATGAACAGAGTTTTATCCAATAACATCATTTAAGGAATTTTAACATTTAGAAAGGGCCTCCCGGGCGGGAGGCCAAAAAAACATGGGGGGAGGGAGGGGGAGGGAGTTTATAAACTTAGGTTTATACTCCCTTTAACACCCCCAACCTTTTTAAAAGCACTTTACACTTTAATTTTAAAAAATTTTTTCTATTTGTCAAGAAGCTTTTTCCCTTTTTTGGGAATTATTTTTAGCTCAGGGCGCGAAACTGCGAGGGACTCTTCGGGTATGTCTTTATTCACTACGGAACCGCCGGCAATATAGGCAAAATCTCCCAACTTTATTGGAGCTATTAACAGTGAATTGCTTCCTATGAATGCATTTTTTCCGACGTAACTACTGTGTTTATTTTTTCCATCGTAATTTGCGAATACCACACCCGCCCCTATGTTTACATCCTCTTCTATAGTTGCATCTCCGATATAAGCAAGATGTTTGGCTTTAGTATTTTTACCAACCTTACTCTTTTTTACCTCTACAAAGTTTCCGATTTCGGCCAGTTCACTGATTTCCGATTCATTTCTTATTCTTGCAAAGGGTCCTATAACGGCTCCCTTTTCTATCTTAGAATTTTCGATAATTGAATATTCTCTTATCTGAACATTTTCTTCAATAACTGAATCTTTAATCACACTTCCTTTTCCTATTGTTGCCCCTTTCTTTACTTTAGTTTTTCCTTTGAGAATTACATCTGGGAATATTTCAACATCTTTTTCCAGGCTAACATCCGGTTCTATCCATACAGTTTCCGGAAAATGCACAGTAACACCCTTTTCTGTCCAAAACTTTACAATTTTCAACTTTACTAAATTTTCAACAAGCGCTAAATCCCATCTTGTATTTACACCCATAGCTTCGGAAGGCTCTTTAGCCATAAAACTCCTCACCTCGTAACCTTTGTCTGTCATGTATTTGACAACATCGGTAAGGTATAACTCGCCTGTAACTTCACTGGGTTTTATATTGTAGAGTGCTTCGAGCAAATGGGGAGCGTAAAATATATAAGTTCCTGCATTTATCTCTTTTATCTCTTTTTCTTCAATTGAAGCATCTTTTTCTTCAACAATTTTTAAAATCTTATCGCTACCTTCTTCCTTTATAACTCTACCGTATCCCGTTGGGTCGGAAAGATGTGCAGTCAAGACCACTCCGCTAAGTTTTATACCTTCATAAGCTTGAACCATGTGAATAAACTGTTGCATATTTCTTATGGTTTCGCCGCTTACAAGAGGGCTATCCCCGTTTATTATCAATACGTATCCGTCGTATGAGGCAAAGAAATCTTTCGCGGAAAGAACCGCATCTGCAGTTCCGCCCTTGGGATTTTTTTGAATAAAGAACCTCAAGTTTTCATCTTTGAATATTGCCATTACCTCTTCGGCTTTGTGTCCCACTACCACAGATATATCTTTTATTCTTCCGTTTTTTACGTTTGTAAGAACGTACCAGAGCATAGGTTTGCCTAAGATTTCATGGAGAACTTTCGGTTTTTCACTCTTGAATCTTGTTCCGAGACCGGCGGCAAGAATAATAGCTCTCATTTGATTAATCTTATCAGTCCTTATGATGCCTTGCTATACCTCTTTTAGAGCTTTTTATGAAATCTACCATCATTCTTACTTCTTTATAGTCCCCCAGCTCTTCAAGAACTACCCGTAGGGCTTTTTCTCTCGGAAGAGGACTTCTAAAGATAATTCTGTAAGCTTTACTGATAGCTTTTATAATATCTTCGGGAAAATTTCTCCTTTTCAAACCTATAAGGTTTATTCCGTAGAGCTTTGCATGTTGACCTGAGGCTACGGTAAAGGGAGGAATATCTAATGAAACTCCCGTAAGACCCCCCACCATAGCGTATGCACCCACCCTTGCCCATTGATGAACTGCTGAAAGTCCGCCTATGAAGGCAAAATCTCCCACCTCCACATGACCACCCAAAGTAGCACAGTTAGCCATTATTACTCCCTTTCCAACAACGCAATCGTGAGCAACGTGGGAGTAAGCCATAAGCATAACATCGTCTTTTACAACCGTTTTCCCTTTATCGAGGGCTGTACCTCTGTGAATAGTTACGTACTCCCTTATGATTACGTTATTTCCTATTTCCACAGATGTTTCTTCGCCTTTATACTTTAAATGCTGAGGTTCCTCTCCTATTATTGCTCCATCAAAGATTTTACAGTTTTCTCCTATAACTACATTTCCTTTGATAGTTACCCTATTACCTATTTTCGTTCCTTTTCCTATTTTTACGTTTCCGCTGATAATAGTAAAAGCTCCTATTTCCACATCTTCAGGAATTTCAACGTTTCCTTCAATAACTACCGTATCGTGAAGTTTCATTACGCCTCCTTGAAGGAAATTTTATCTTATTTTACACCTCCCAGATAGGTATATAAAACGGATACTTTGAGAGCTCTTCAATGGCTTTGAAAAATTTATCCTTACTTTTAACAGATTCCGCAAGCTTTTCTATTAATTGTTCGTAAAGAATATGGGGAGATGTATAAATATCTACTGGAACACCTTCTTCAAACTCAACCATACTTCCTAAAGAAGAGATAAGATTTTCTTTTTCCTCTTCGCCGAGCATAATCAAGATTCTGTTTAGAATTGTGAGGACGATTTCATGGTCATTAACGTATTCGTATTCAGAACTCTCATGGATTTCTTTCAGAATAGATAACTTGCCACTCTCCGTGGAGTAGGGTATACCGTAGTATGGAAACACGCTGTATTCCTGAGGAAGGTCTTTGATGAGCTTTATGTTGTTCCCAAGTGATTCTTTACATGGGAAAAATATCCTATGGAATATACTCCATACTTTCTCATCCTCTGTATTAAAATTACCCAAGAATTTTCCGGAAAAGAGAATATTCTTCTCCTCTAAGAAAAACATACAGGATTTAACGTAAGGGGAGTTATTTATAGGAATAACTCTGATTGAAAAACCTGTAGGAGTTTTTATCTTAAGCAAGGGAATTTCCTCTACGGCACGAAATTTTAAGCTACTCAACCCCGATACTTTGAGAATTCTTCCTATACTTCCTCTGCCCAAAACTATAACGTTAGGATTTAATAGATATATACGTCTTAAAACTTCCAAATTGTAAGGCTCGAAGTCGGTAATAAGTACAAGGTTTATGTCCTTTAGAGAAAGTTCCATCTCTCCTAACGCCTTATTCAAACTCCCTAAATTATCTAAAGAGCCTACATTTACAAGGACAGTGTAATTCCTGCTTTCATCGGAAAGATTCAGAATATATAGGTTTTTTCTGAAAATACCTTTTTCGTATTCTTTCCATACTATTGTTATAAATTCCTTGTGTTTAACTATATCTCCCTTTTCTGCCTTTATCTCTACTTCTCGAGTTTCTTCAAAAAGGGCTTTAAAGAAAGCTTCTAAGCTTTCGAAGGATAAAACTACTTCAATTTTTCCCTTATACTCAACGATGTTGTAATTAGAAGATAGAATAGATTTGAAAACTTCAAAAGAACAGCTTAAGGTTATGGGATTTGTAGATATGTAGCAGGATTTTTCTTCGGACTTAATTTCTAGAACTAAGCTCTTACCTTCCTGAGAGGCTTTTAGGATTGCATTTATTAATCCTATTTCCTCAAATTCCCTAGAACTTGTTTTGTTAAGGGATCCCAATTTACCTAAGAGTTCCAACGGATTGAAAGGTATTCTTACGGTGTTTATATGGGAAAATCCAAGATTTAAAACTTTTTCTTCTTCTTTTTCACTGTGGGTGATAAAAACGGGTATAAGAATTTTTTTTCCAAGAGACTTTAGCCATAAGTCTTTTTCCGAGAAAGGTATTAAAAGTAAATTTGCATCTGAGTTTAAAACTTCGGCGAATTCTTCCGGGCTGTTTGCCGTGTAAAGTGTATGACCTGTTACTTCAAAAATATCCTTTAAAAGAATTTCAATTTCCTCTTCTGGGTCGTAGAGAATTACTTTCAAGCTCATTACTCGATTTCCTGCTTTTTAGCTGCTACTTCAAGTAGCTTTAACTGCTCTTTGAGTATATTCATAGATTGTACAACCATAAAGAAAGCGTGTTCAACATTTATAAGGGCTGTCTGAAAGGAGGGACTTTTGTCTTCGAGAAGCCGCAGCTCTCTGTATTTTCTGTAGTATTCATCTATTTCTGTTCCACACTCTAACAACTTTACAAAGACTTCCTTGGCCAACTTCTGAGCCTCAACTCTTGTATCCATATAAAGAAATTTAACCTCTTTTTTTTCTTTCCCTTGAAGAAGGAATGCCTAGAATTTCCCTGTACTTAGTGATGGTTCTCCTTGCTATATTGAAACCTTTTTCTCTCAAAATTTTCGCTATCTGTTCATCACTCAAGGGTTTCCTCTTGTCTTCATTCTCAATAACTTCTTTAATTAAGCTTAATAGTTCATATTGGGATACTCCCTCTACGGATTCTCTTACAAAAAAGAATTTTAATGGATAAGTACCTACAGGTGTTTTTACATATTTAGAGTTTACAATTCGGCTTACCGTTGATTCGTGGACTCCCAAAATCTCCGCTACTTCCTTAACCGTAAGAGCTTTTAAATCTCCTCTTCCCTTTAAGAAATCCTCTTGCCTTTCGAGTATTATGTCTAAAATTTTCCTTAGATTTTCCCTTCTTATTTCTAGAGCTTTCCTGATTGACTCATATTTTTCAAAAGCTTCTTTTAAGAAACTTTTTACCTTTCCCTTTGAATTTTTATAAAGCTCTAAATACTCTTCGTTAATATCTATATCTATGAAATCTTCATAAAGGTAAGTTATAAGCTCTCCATCTTCTTCCTCTATTACAGCATCAAGCTTTGCGATTTTATAAGGCAATCCACTTGAAGATAGCGGGGAAATCTTCAATCTGGAAAGTTTTTCCCTAACATTTTTAGGTAAATTTATATTGTTAGTTTCTCTGGAATCCCTTAAAACTTTTTTCAGAAATTCACTTTCTTCGGGATACACCTCCTCAATTTGAATTTCCAAAAACTCCCATATATCCTTACTGCACACGCCGATAGGTTCCAAACGAATAACCTTTTTTCTTACTTCCTCTAAAGTCTCCAAAGGTATTCCTAACTCGTAAGAAATTTCTTCTAGAGTCTTTGAAAGAAAACCCCTTTCATCTATAAAGTTCAAGAGTTCTTGAGCAATTTCTAATTCCTTCCCTTTTAGTTCTGTTCTAAGATTTTTTTCCAGAATTTCTATTTCCGAAGCCTCGTATGGCACTTCAAAAGAAGGAATTTCTCTTACCTCAAAATTTTTTGGAACTTTTTTAAAGACTCCTTTTATCAGGGGATTTAGAAGTATTTCCTCGTTTAGTATTTTTTCCAGTTCTTGGACTTGTAGTGCTAAAAGTTCTATTTGTTGTTTCAGGAGGAGTTTTAGGTTAAGTCTTAAACTAAGTTCAAGTCTCTGATTAATTTTCATCCCTGTTAAACTAAATTATAAGATAAGAAGAAAGGGACTCCCGCAGGACTGTATCAGATTGATACAGTCCGTATAAGGTGTCCTTCGCTGTCTCCATTTAGGAGACAGGAGCTACTACCCGCTATCTCTCTCAAAAGAGAGAGACTCGCGGGATACTTGAAAAGATTAAACTTCAAAGGTCTTGATAGTTTGTCTAAAAAGCTCTT
>DQVZ01000033.1 GCA_015661465.1 Aquifex aeolicus | reverse complement strand
TGGTTCAACTATCCAATCTATATACCAGTAAAATCTGCTGTTTCGTATTTGCGGAAACCAAGAACCTAGAGCGTGGATAAAAACAAGGATAACAAGAAGCTGAAGAATAAAATTGATTAACTTTACTATCACTACTCAATCCATTCAATTATTGCCATTTCTGCTCCATCACCCTTCCTTCTGAAGGGAAGTCTAATAATTCTTACGTATCCACCGTTTCTTCCTTCAAATCTTGGAGCTATTTCCTCAAATAGTTTTTTGATAGCAGGCTTATCGGGGAGTTTACTCAAAGCCTGTCTTCTCGCGTGAAGTGTTCCTTCTTTTGCAAGTTCTACTAAGGGCTCAATAAAACTTCTAAGGGCTTTTGCCCTTTCCACAGTTGTTTCTATTCTTTCATCAAAGATAAGTGCCCTTGCAAGGGACCTGTAAAGGGCAAGCCTTTGCTCTTTGGTTCTATCAAAGTGCTTTTTCTTAACCCTATGTCTCATTTCACTTACCTCTGCATTTCAATATTCATACCAAGATGTAAACCCAGCTTTTCAAGAGCTTCTTTAATTTCAGCAAGAGCCTTCCTGCCTATATTTTTGGTATTCTTAAGCTCCTCTTCTGTCATTTTTACAAGGTCTCCTATGGTCGTAATACCTATTCTCTTAAGGGAATTAAGAGCTCTTTGTGAGATATCGAGTTCTTCTATTGAAAGTGAAAGCTTTTCCGTTAATTCATCAGTTGCAACTTTTTGTTCAACTACTGGTTTTTCTATGGATACATTTTCGAGTAATTCGTAGTGTTTCTTAAGTATCCGGAGAGCTTCTTTTAAGGACTCTTCAGGAGTTTTAACTCCGTTGGTAAATATTTCCATTACAAGCTTCTCATAGGTGGACTTTTTACCTACCCTTACATTTTCTATTCTGAAGCCTACTTTTTTCACAGGTGAAAAATCAGCATCTACCAATATCCAGCCCACATCTCCTATAGTTTCCATTTCCTCCGTGGGAACGTATCCTCTACCTCTTTCTACTCTTATTTCTATATTTAGCTCCTTGTCCGGTGCAGTAATCGTAGCTATGTATTGCTCAGGATTCAATATCTCAACGCTAGGGGGAGTTTTTATATCCGAGGCTTTTACTTCCCCTTCTCCCTTTTTTTGAAGGTATAGAATTTCTACGTCTCCCTCTCCTTTCATAACGAATTTTATCTTCTTTAGGTTAGCTATAAGCTCAAGGGCGTCTTCTTGAACACCTTCGATGGCAGAAAATTCATGGTATATACCGTAAATTTTCACCGCAGTTATAGCCGTTCCGGAAATAGAGGAAAGTAAGACCCTTCTTAGGGAGTTTCCAACGGTAGTTCCAAAACCTCTTTCTAAAGGTTCAACTATCAATCTTCCATACGTATCCGTTCTTTCTTCCCAGAATATCTTATCGGGGTACACGAAATCGTTTAGCATTCAAAACCTCCATTAAACTTTTGAATAGAACTCAATGATGTACTGTAGGTTTATCGGGATTTCCAGATATTCCTGAACGTTTTCGGGAAGCCTTATTACCCTACCTCTGAAGTTGTCTTTATCAAGCTCTAGCCAGCTGGGTATCGACCTGGGGTCTATGTTATCCAGATTTTCCTTGATAAAGGGAATATCTCTTGAGCTTTCCTTAATTTCTATTACATCTCCTGGTTCCACCAGATAAGAAGGTATATTAACTTTCTTGCCATTTACAAGAACGTGTCCGTGAGCTACCAGTTGTCTTGCTTGTCTCCTTGTTGAGGCAAATCCAAGTCTGTAGACTACGTTATCCAATCTCCTTTCTAGGTACTGAAGGAGCATCTCACCGGTATTTTCCTTAGATTTGGAAGCCATTTCAAAGTACCTTTTGAATTGTTTTTCTCTAAGACCACCGTATAGGAATTTAAGCTTTTGTTTTTCCATAAGACGGAGACCGTATTCAGTCAATTTCTTTCTTCTACCGTACTTTCTACCGTGTTGTCCGGGTGGATAATTTCTCTTCGCCAGTATTTTAGGAGCTGACTTTTTACCGGAAACTACTACACCGAACCTTCTGTCAAGTTTTACCCAGGGGCCAATGTATCTACCCATTTATACTCTCCTCCTGGCAGGCGGTCTACAACCATTATGGGGAATGGGAGTAACGTCTCTTATAGCTGTAACCTTTACACCTGAAGCGAAAACTGCTCTTACAGCTGATTCCCTTCCTGCACCGGGGCCTTTTACCCAGACCTCAACTTCCTGAAGCCCATATTCTTTTGCCATTTTCATAGCTTTTTGAGCTGCAAGCTGGGCTGCATAAGGAGTAGATTTTCTGGTTCCTTTGAATCCAACGGTTCCACCGCTGGCCCAAGCTATAGTATTCCCTTGCATATCGGTAACATTAACTATAGTGTTATTGAATGTAGTATATATGTGAACTATTCCCTTTGTAACTTGTCTTTTTTGTTTCTTTTTTTTCTTAGCCATTGCTATCTAACCTCCCTTATTTAGCTTTACCTCTTCTTGTTGTTCCACCTACAGTTTTTCTCTTTCCTTTTCTAGTTCTTGCATTAGTTCTCGTTTGCTGTCCTCTTACAGGAAGACCTCTCGCATGTCTTATTCCTCTGTAGCATCCCATATCTCTGAGTTTCTTAATATTTAGTTGAACTTCTCTTCTTAAATCTCCTTCCACTTTGTAGTTTTCGTCTATGAACTTTCTGAGGAGATTCAGTTCGTCCGGGGTAAGTTCCCCCACCCTCTTGGTGCAAGGTATTCCTGTTTTTTCACATATCTCCCTTGCACGAGACCAACCTATACCATAGATATAAGTAAGTGCTACTTCCAATCTTTTATGGTTGGGCAAGTCTACTCCAGCTATTCTCGCCATACTTTACCTCCGCCTTAGCCCTGTTTTTGCTTGTGGCTGGGAATTTCACAAATTACCATAACTCTTCCTTTTCTCCTAATAATTTTGCACTTAGCACATCTCTTCTTAACAGAAGACCTTACTTTCATCTGTCATAAACCTCCAGCAAACGGAATATCTTAGTATAACTCAAGCTCCTGGAAAATTCAAGTTTACAGCCTGTATACAATTCTTCCACGGGTAAGGTCATAGGGAGAAAGTTCCACTTTAACTCTATCACCGGGTAAAATCCTTATAAAGTTAACTCGAAGTTTTCCCGCTATATGGGCCAAGACTTCTTGGCCAGTGTCCAATTTCACCCTAAACATACCGTTAGGTAGAGCTTCAACAACTTCACCTTCAAGAACTATACCTCTCTCCTTTTCGTGCTCCTGCCTTTTCTTCTTTCCCATTCTTACAACTCCGTTAAGATTACCGGACCTTTTTTAGTTATAGCAACTGTATGTTCAAAATGAGCCGAAAGACTTCCATCCTTCGTTTTCACAGTCCAGCCATCACCGTCTTCTACAGTTTCTTCTGTTCCCAAGCTCAGCATCGGCTCAATGGCTATTACCATTCCCTGCCTAAGTCTAGGATTTTTCTTTCCTAGATCTTTAATATTATTAGGAACAAATGGTTCTTCGTGAACTCTTCTCCCTACTCCGTGTCCTCCGTACCTCAATATGGTTTTGAATCCATACTTCTGTGCCGTTTCGTGTATAGCGTGTGTAATATCTCCTACTTTTTTTCCGGGAATGGCCTTTTCTATTGCATTGTACAAAGCTTCTTTTGTAGCCTTAAGCAATTTTTCGGCTTCTTCTGAACCCTTTCCCGCTATTACAGAAATGGCTGAATCTCCGGCGTATCCGTCCAAAATTGCTCCGAAATCTATGCTTACTACGTCACCCTCTTTTATTATTTTCTCCTTTTTTGGAAGGCCGTGAACAACTTCATCGTTTATAGATATACAAAGTGCTGCAGGATAACAAGCGTTTGAAAAAGGAGGTTTATAGTCTAAAAAAGCGGGTTTTGCCCCTCTTTTTTTCGTTTCCTCTCTCGCTATCATTTCAAGGTCCCAAGTGGATACTCCCGGTTTTACATTTTCTGCAATTATATGGAGAACCTCTGCTACAACCTGTGAAGCTCTTTTAATCTTCTCTATTTCTCTTGTAGAATAAAGCTCAATTGCCATTTCCTATAACCTCTAAAACTTCT
>DQVZ01000010.1 GCA_015661465.1 Aquifex aeolicus | reverse complement strand
GGAAATATAAACGCAGGTACTTCAAAGGACTATACCTACTACCATGTGGAAATAGCCCATCCCTACTGGAAGGAAGCGATGGAAGTCCTTTACCAACTCACCATGAAGGCTACACTCGATGATAAAATGATAGAGAAAGAAAAGGAAATAGTTATAGAGGAGCTAAGAAGAGGTAAAGATAATCCCACCACAGTTTTATGGGAAGAATTTGAAAAACTGGTTTATAAGGTTTCTCCTTACAGGTTTCCTATTATAGGTTTTGAAGAAACTATAAGGAACTTTACAAGGGAAAAACTGGTTAAATTCTATAAATCCTTCTATCAACCTAAGAATATGGCAGTTGTAGTAGTAGGAAAAGTAGATCCGAAGGAGGTAGAAGAAGAAGTCTTAAAAACCTTCGGTAAAGAGGAGTCAAGACCTATGCCCAGAGTTCAAATTCCATCAGAACCGGAGCAGATAGGAGTAAGGTTTAAAAAGTTAACAGACCCCAGAATACAAAAGGCTTACTGGGTCATAGGTTGGAAAGTACCTGCCATAGGAAAAAATGAATATAAAGGTTTGATAGTTCTCACTGAGATACTGTGCGGAGGAAGAATATCCCTGTTTTACAGGGAACTCAGGGAAAAGGGACTGGTTTACTCCTACTGGTGCGGAGACCTCGGAAGACCGAGGGATAATTTATTTGTAATTAGCATGAGTTTTGAACCTTCTAGGTATAAGGAAGTGAAAAATAAGGTTTTTGAACTACTCAAAACAACGTATGAAAATATCACTGATGAAGAAATTGAAGAGGCAAAGAGCAGAATTATAAACTCAAGGGTATTCGAGGAAGAAAAAGTAGAAAACGATGCTTTCGATATAGGTTATGCCTATACCGTGGTAAGAGATTTAGACTTTTACAGATTCTTCGATAAAAACCTAAGAAGGGTAAGAAGAGTAGATATATTGAAGATTTTTGAGAGATATATTAAAGAGGACAACTACTCCGAAGTCATTATGATACCTAAGAAAAAATGATAGAAAGAGCTTTCGTTATTCCCTTTGAGTATTTAGCTGAACTTTCTAACAAAAAGTCGAAGGAAGATATCCTTAAGCTGCTCGAACCTTTAAAGAGTAAAGTAGAGGTTTTGTTAATAAAAAAAGACGGCGATTATACAGAACTCAGGACAAAGGAAGATATAGAATCTTTTCTCGAGAATTTAAAAAGCTCTACTGCAGTAATGTACTTTGACGGAGCTTCAGCAGGAAACCCTGGAAGAGCCGGAATAGGTATTGTGATAATACTACCTGGCAAGAAAATTAAAATATCAAAGTGTATAGGAAAAGCCACCAGCAACGAAGCTGAATATAAGGCCTTAATAGAAGGTCTAAGAAAGGCAAAGGAGCTTGGTGTAAAGAATTTGGTAGTTAGAGGAGATAGTCAGCTTGTTATCAATCAGGTCACGGGAAAGTATAGAGTGAAGAATGAAAGATTAAAGGACTTGTACAATCAAGTAAAAGAACTGGAAAAATTCTTTAATTCTATTTATTACGAAAAAATTCCAAGGGAGTGGAACAAGAAAGCTGATTATCTATCAAAAAAAGCTACACTTTAAACTTCTACTTTTTGAGCATCCGCCCAAATCCACTCTAACCCGTAATATTCACGGGTTTCGGGTGTAAATATGTGAACTATTGTATCTATTAAATCTATAAGTATCCAATTTCCGTATTCTCTTCCTTCAACGTGGTCAATCGCATACCCTTTCTTTTCCAGTTCTTCTTCGAGGTAATCCGCAAGAGCCATGGCATGGGTAGGAGAGTTTGCGGTAGCTATTACGAAATAATCCGCCAGATTGGTTAGATTTGACACGTCAAGGATTACAATATCTTCCGCTTTCTTATTCTCAAGAAGTTCTTTTATAAGTTTTAACTTTTCCATTTTTTTATCAATTTTATCAGTTCTTTGTAATAAGCATTTTCCCCGTATAACTCCCTATATTTTTTGAGTGCCTTTATAGCTTCTTCATGGGCTTTTCTTTTAATTTCTTCCCACCTTTTGATTTCACTTATTAAAAACTCTATTCTGTTTTCTATAGCTTTCCTTTCCTCAGCTTTTTTTACCTTCTTCAGTTTTTTGCGAGCCTCTTTAATCAGTTTTTCTATCTTTTCCTTTTCCATTTTCACTTGCTTGGGTGTAAGTATAAGATTCTTGATATAGTGATAGGCCAGCTTTTCTTCGGAAAAGTATTGGGAAAAGTTTATGAGTACTTCTCTGTATCTTACCGCTGCGTTGTAAGTGTATCCATATTCTTCGTAAAACTTAGCTACGTAATATTCATGATATGCAAGTTTTCTATTGGCTTCTTCTATTACCTCTTCCACGTCTTTCACGAATTCACTATTAGGATATTTTGATAAAAATTCCTTCGCTTTTTGTATTGCTTGAATTGTATACGTCTGGTCTCTGTAAGGGTCTGGAGCTACTTTTACGAGACTGGCAACTAGTATGAAGAAAACTTCTTCGGCTTCTCGGCTTCCCGGATAGTTAGATAAAAAATCCTCCGCGTAAACTATTGCATCAACATAATCTTTATCCTTGTAAGCTGATTTTACTAAAAGGTATTTTGCATTCTTTATCTCTTCAGGAGATAGATATTCAATGTAATTTAAAGCCCTTTCAAAATTTGTCTTTGCATCACCGTAATCACCTTTTCTGTATTCTTTTAATCCTTCAGTGTAAAATTCCCTTGCGTATCCTTTTCTTCTTTCTTCGGATTTAGGAGTACAAGAATAGGGAGTTAAAACTACCAGTATTCCAAGAAGAGCAGTTGATAGTAATCTACTTTTTCGTCCCATACTTCTTTTATGGTAACCCATTCATTTAAGTTTTTCCTATTTACGAACTCTTCTACATCCTTAAAGAGACGAGGATGTACCCTGAGTTCTACCTTTTTTCCGATATTTCTCTCTATTTCCTTTTCTATGAGATACAGGATAAATTCTCTGCTTTTTACAAACCCCTTTCCGTTGCAAGATGGACAGGATTCTCCCAAAACTTC
>DQVZ01000287.1 GCA_015661465.1 Aquifex aeolicus | reverse complement strand
TGTAAAGTTCCTAACCCTCAATTTGAAGGTCAGACAAAGACTAAACTGGGAAATCAAAATGTAAAAACCATAATAGAAAGTCTTACGTACGATTATCTTACGAACTTTTTCGAAAAGAAAAGAGATATTCTAAAGACAATAGTTGAGAAGGCAATAGAAGCAGCTCTGGCAAGAGAAGCCGCTAAAAAGGCGAAGGAATTAGTCAGGAGAAAATCACCTCTCGAAGAGGGTGTACTTCCAGGAAAACTTGCGGACTGTTCAGACAGAGATCCTGAGAAATGTGAAATATTCCTTGTTGAGGGAGATTCCGCGGGAGGTTCCGCAAAGCAAGCAAGAGACCGCAGATACCAGGCCATTTTACCTTTGAGAGGTAAGATTATAAACGTTGAAAAAGCAAGAGTTGACAGAGTGCTTTCTAATGACGAAATAAAAGCTATAGTGAGTGCCCTCGGTTGTGGAATAGGAGATGATATAGACCTGAAAAAGCTCAGATATCACAAAATTATTCTGATGACCGATGCAGATGTTGACGGTTCCCACATAAGAACTCTTCTCCTTACATTTTTTTACAGATTTATGCCAAAACTCATCGAGGAGGGATATATTTACATAGCTGAACCACCGCTGTATAGAGTAAAAAAAGGAAAAAAAGAAATTTACATTAAAGACGATAGGGAATTTGAACAATTCCTAATGAACGAAGTAAGGGAAAAAGGAAAACTTGTCGATGTCAAAGAAGTGGAGTATACAGGTGATGAATTGATCAAGCTCTTAATGAGAATTAAAGATTACGAAGATTCTTATAGAGCCTTGGTTAAGTCGAAAGGTGAGGATATTATAAACTTTCTACTTACCCACAGAGTAATAGAAGAACATTTAAGGAATCCTGCAAAAGTTAAGGAATTGGTAGATATTCTGACAAAGGATTTACCCGATTACAGGGTTGATACGAGATACAACGAATTTGAAGGTGCTTACGACATAATACTTTACGATGACAAACTCGGAACAAAAACAGTAATAGATGCAAACTTCTTATCTTCTTTATCTTACAGAGAAGTTCTCGAAGGCATTCATATACACCTGCCGGTGAAAATTATCTTTGAAAACAAAAAAGAGGAGGTAAACAGCCTTATCGAGATTTACGAGAGGTTTATAGATTTTGCACGTTCCGGAATGGAAGTTCAGAGATATAAAGGTTTAGGGGAAATGAATCCTGAGCAGCTTTGGGAAACTACTATGAACCCGAAGACCAGGAGATTAAGGAGGGTAAGGATAGAAGATGCAGCGGAAGCAGACCGTATATTTACCATACTCATGGGTGAACAGGTGGAACCGAGGAGGGAATTTATAGAGGAATATGCTAAGGAGGTAAAACACTTAGATGTTTAAAAGAGTTGTTGTAGGTATTGATGGCTCTCCCGCATCTCTTATAGCTGTGAAACATGCCTTCAAGATAGGGAAGCATTTCAATATACCTGTCGTTGGTATGTTTGTAATAGATGAAAGATTATTGGACGAAAGTTTCTTGCTGGAGCTATCTTCTATTTTGGGATTTACCTTTTATCCCGGGATATCCGCAAGAGTGAAGGAGTTCCTCGAAGAGCAAGGAGATTTACTTTTGAAAACCTTTGCGGAAGAAGGAAGAAAAAGCGGTGTAAAGGTTTCTATTGTTCAAGTGCAGGGAATACCTTGGAAAGAAATAGTGAATGAAGCAGATGAAGAGGATTTAATAGTTATAGGGAAAAAGGGAAAGAAACTTATAAAAGGAGTTCTCGTAAGCAGTAATGCGGAAAATATAGTAAGAAATGCACTTTGCCCGGTTTTTATGTTACCTGATAATGATAGAGATGTCAAAAAGGTTTGCGTAGCCTACGACGGAAGGGAAAATTCTAAGAAAGCTCTTGAGATAGCGAATGTTCTTAAGGATGTTTACAACTACGAAATAAATGTTGTTTCTGTCATAGAAAATCTTGAAGAAGCTAAGGAAAGAGAGAAGGAAGTAAAAACTGTGCTGAAAGAAGGGTTTAGATTCCACGGAATCAAGGGAATTCCCGAAGAAGTATTGGTAGATTTCTGTAAGAAGAATAGTATTGATATTCTAATTATGGGAGCATACGGTAAAGGTCCGGTAAGAGAATTCTTTCTCGGAAGTGTTACAACTTACATTATTCATAATCTCGATTTACCTCTACTCTTGATAAGAACAACCCATGAAAAAGGCTAAACTTATAGGAAGCTTAGAATACGCTAAATACCGCTATCCCAAGAATCACCCTTTAAAAATTCCCAGAGTTTCCTTACTTCTCAGGTTTCTCGAAGCTATGGAATTAATCTCCGAAGATGAAATTATAAAAAGCAGACAAGCCTCTATGAGGGAGCTACTTCTTTTTCACGATAAGGATTATATAGAGACGCTTATAGAAGCGGAGAAATGCCAGTGTGTTCCTAACGGTGCAAGGGAAAAATACAACATAGGAAGTTATGAAAATCCGGTATCTTACGCAATGTTTACGGGTTCCTCCTTGGCAACAGGTTCCACTATTCAAGCTATAGAGGAGTTTTTGAAGGGAAACGTGGTTTTTAATCCCGCCGGTGGAATGCACCATGCATTTAGAAACAAAGCGAACGGCTTTTGTTATATAAATGATCCGGCTATAGGGATTGAATACCTCAGAAAGAGAGGTTTTAAAAAGATTCTCTATATAGACCTTGATGCTCATCACTGTGACGGAGTTCAAGAAGCCTTTTATGAAACCCATGAAGTTTTTGTTCTTTCATTACACCAATCTCCTCAATATGCTTTTCCTTTTAAAAGGGGATATCTTGAAGAAATAGGTGAGGGTAAAGGTAAAGGTTTTAATTTAAATATCCCCCTTCCTAAGGGTGTAAATGATGATGAATTTCTATACGCACTTGAAAATGCTCTTAACATAGTGAAAGAAATTATAGAGCCCGAAGTATACCTTCTACAGCTTGGTACAGACCCACTACTGGAAGATTACCTTTCTAAATTTAATCTATCAAATATTGGATTTCTAAAAGCATTTAATATGGTAAGGGATTGCTTTGGAGAGGGGATATACCTAGGAGGAGGAGGGTATCACCCGTACGCTCTTGCAAGGGCATGGACCCTCATTTGGTGTGAAATTTCTAAAAGGGAACCTATGGATAATCTTACAAATAAAGCTAAAGAATTATTCCACAGTATAGACTTTGAAGAGTTTGATGATGTAGATAGAAGTTATATGTTTGAAAGCCTTAAAGATTCCTATAGAGGTGGAGAAATAAGAAAGGAAGTCAGAGATATTATCGAAAAAGCAAAAGCTTTAGTCTTGAACGTATAAAGAATATCACTCTACTTCAAGCTCTAAACTCTTTAAGAACATATCCTGACCTGTAATCACTTCTGTGTTCAAAGAGTTGCAGTGGGGACATACCATATTTACCTCTTCCTTCTCTGCCTCCTTTCCACAATTTCTGCATCTTAGTTTTAGCTTTTCAATTTCCATGACAAGCTGGGCCTTTTCCGCTACTGTTCCTTCTTTAAAGGTGTTAAAAGCCATTTCAAGTAGATGGGGTTCTACTCCCGACAGAACACCTATGCTGACAACCACTCTGGTTACAGCTTTTGCGTTATTTTTTCTCACATAATCTTCTATTAATGCCAAGAGACTTTGAACTATTGAAAATTCATGCATATTCAACAAATCCTCGGTAAAAGCTCTCCTGCAGGAGGTTCCATAATCCTCTTTACCCCGTAAGATGTTGTAATTACAACCTTAGGACTTCCCTTTTTGGCTACTCTGCCTATAATGGAAGCATTTTTCCCTTCTTCTGTTGAGTGAAGTACCTCGAGTAATTTTTCCGCATCTTTTTCCTTTACCGCTATCACTACCATCCCTTCATTTGCTAAATGGGTAGGTTCGAACCCGAGGAGTTCACACAGACCTTTTACCGCTTCTCGGACAGGTATTTTTTCTTCTTCTACTTCTATTTCAACACCTGACTGCTCTGCCCATTCATTTAAAACTCCTGCAAGACCTCCCCGTGTAGCATCCCTCATAGCGTGAATTTCAACTCCGCTGATTAGAAGTTTCTCAATCATCTTCCATAAACTTTTGCAGTCACTTTCTATCGGAATATCAAATTCCATTCCTTCCCTTTCCGCGAGTATGCAAGCTCCGTGGTCTCCTACTGTTCCTGACACTACGATTACATCTCCCTCTTGAAGGTTGTGAGCAGATAAGCCGCTTCTTACAACCTCTCCTATTCCAGATGTAGCAATGAATAACTTATCTATCTGTCCCCGAGGAACTACCTTTGTATCCCCGGTTGCTATTAACATACCATTCTTTTTTGCTTCTTCCGAAATAGATTTAACGATTTTTTCTAAATCCTCAAAGGGTAAACCTTCTTCTATTAAAAAAGAGAGCGACATATAACGGGGTTTTGCTCCCATTACCGCAAGGTCATTTACAGTACCAGCAACTGCGAGTTTTCCTATATCTCCACCCTTAAAAAATATCGGAGATACTGTAAAAGCATCTGTGGTAAAAGCTATTTCTCCCGATATGGTTAAAATAGAAGCATCCTCTAACTTATTCAGTATTTCGTTAGAAAAGTATTTGAGAAATAGGTTTTTTATAAGTTTTTGTGTTTCCTCACCACCACTTCCGTGTGCAAGGAGAATCTTCTTCATCAGTTTAAAATTTAGAAAAACTGTTTTATAAATCTCAAATCGTTCTCATAAAAGAGCTTTATATTATCAATTCCAAAAAGTAGCATAGCAAGTCTTTCTACACCTATACCAAACGCAAAACCTTGGTAAAAATCCGTATCTATACCACAATTCTCGAGAACCTTCGGATGAACCATACCGCAGCCCATAACTTCAAGCCAACCAGTATTTTTACAAACTCTACAACCTTTTCGGTTACATATTACGCATCCGATATCCACTTCCGCGGAGGGCTCTGTAAAGGGAAAGTAGGATGCTCTGAATCTCACCGGTAGGTTTGTTTCAAAGAAGTGCTTTAAAAATTCCTCAATTACGTATTTCATATGTCTGAAGTTGGCGTACTCATTAACAACTAAGCCTTCTACCTGATGAAACATAGGAGAATGGGTAGGGTCGTCATCCCTTCTGTAAACTTTTCCCGGAGCTATTATCTGAATAGGAGGTTCTTTCTTAAGCATAGCCCTTATTTGAACAGGCGAGGTGTGGGTTCTTAAAAGGTATCCTTCTTTATTTACGTAAAAGGTATCTTGCATATCCCTTGCGGGATGTTCTTTTGGGATATTTAACATATCGAAGTT
>DQVZ01000164.1 GCA_015661465.1 Aquifex aeolicus | reverse complement strand
TTTGAGGCAACAAAGGACTTACTTAAACCCTACGGAAGAGTTCTTCTCAAAGTGATGACCACGGGTAATCAGCTTTCCGCAGATATGCTCCAACCGGACTTCTTCCCGGACTGGGGTCCGAAAATGCTGGACAATATGGAAAACTTGAGAGCTAAGAGAATGGCTATTCCTTTTGATGTAGGAAAATCCGTAAAAACAGCTTGGGAAGTTTCTCTCCAAACAGCTATAGAAATGTATCAAATCTGGAGGGAGACAGGTATCTTTGAAATGCTAGAGAGACTGGACCCTAATCTTTACAACGTTATTATGGATATAGTTGAAGAAAACGAGGAAAGATGGGAAGAGCTTATGGAGGAAATGGAAGAAGCTGAAGCTTAAGCTGGTAATTGGGGTTGGTGCCCCGTCTAATTAAAAAATTTTAAAGGAGGTGTTGTTATGGCTCACAAATCTAAGAGCCCCTATCTTAAATACCCTGAAAAGGAACCTTTTCCTATATTAAATAAGCATTCTCACTATGACCACCTTTTTGAAGAAATGTACGAATTAGAAGAGAAGGGAGAAATACTCGTATTCAGGATTACAGAAGAGTACAGACCAAAATACGTTTACACGAGAACAGGAAGAATAAAAGTAATACCCACCAACAAACTTTGGCACCACAAATCCTGTGGACAATGCGGTAATATTCCCGGATATCCTGCATCTTTATTCTGGTTAATGAACAAGTTCGGACTTGATTATCTTAACGAGCCTCACCAAACCTCTTGTACAGCTTGGAACTATCACGGTTCTGGAACTTCAAATCCCGTAGCGCTTGCTGCAGTATGGCTCAGAAATATGCATCAAGCGTGGAAAACAGGATACTATCCTTTAATACATTGTGGAACATCCTTCGGTTCTTACAAAGAAACAAGGGAACAGCTTATTTTCAATAAAGAACTAAGAGAAGCTGTGAAACCTATCCTGAAAAAACTCGGAAGACTCACAGAAGACGGAAGAATAGTAATTCCTCAGGAAATCGTTCACTACTCCGAATGGGTTCACGCAATGAGAGATGAAATAGCGGAGCTTTATGAAAAGGAAGGAAAAGCAAAAGGAATAGACGTTTCCAATGTAAGAGTTGCTATCCACAACGCTTGCCATACTTGGAAGATGATAGCTGATGATTATCCTTATGACTCTGAAGTTTACAACGGACAAAGACCTGCGGCTTCTACTGCGGTAATAAAGAGACTCGGAGCACAAGTCGTTGATTACTCCACCTGGTATGACTGCTGCGGATTCGGATTTAGACACATACTTACCGAAAGAGAATTTACAAGGTCTTTTGCAATTCAAAGAAAACTCAAAGTAATTGCAGAAGAAATTAAAGCAGATGTAATTATAACCCACGATACCGGTTGTACGACAACCTTTGAAAAGAATCAGTGGATAGGAAAAGCTCACGGAATGTACTATCCAATAGCCGTTATGTCTGACGTTATGTTCTCCGCACTGGCTTGTGGAGCGCATCCATTCAAAGTAGTTCAGCTATACTGGAACTGTTCTAACTATGAGCCTCTACTTGAAAAGATGGGAATTACCAATTGGAGAGAATTAAAGAAAGAATGGGAAGATACAGTTAAGTACATAGCAGAACTTGAAAAACAAGGCAAATACGATGAACTTATGGAGTTCTTCAAAGAATATGACCTCTACGAGCCTTACAGCAAAACTTCTGACGGATTTAAATATAGAAAATCCGCAACTTCTGACATACCCTTGTTCAAGTCTTAAACGGGCATATACCGGGGGCTTTTGCCCCCCTATCCATAAATACTTTTTAAAGGAGGGTGTCAATGGCGAAGTCTGTTCTGGTAATAGGCGGAGGTCCTGCAGGGCTTGCAGCAGCAAGAACTCTAGGAAAATTAGGTATACCTACTATCTTGGTTGAAAAAGAAGGAAAACTCGGTGGTAGACCCATTCTTGAGGATTACCACACATTGATTCCGAGGAAAATGAAACCTCAGCAGGTTCTCGGGCCTTTCATTGAAGAAGTTCAGAACAACCCTAATATTGATGTGAAGTTAAACACCGAAATCGAGGCTTGTGAGGGGGAAGCTCCCAACTTTAAGGTGAAACTTTCAAATGGAGAAACCGTAGAAGTAGGAGCCATTGTAGTAGCCACCGGATTCAGACACTTCGACGCGAAAAGAAAAGGAGAACTCGGATACGGAATTTATCCCGACGTAATCACAAATCTGGAATTGGAACAAATGTTTTCCAGAGAAGGGAAACTTTACAGACCCTCCAACGGTGAACTTCCCAAGAGAGTAGCATTCGTATTCTGTGTAGGTTCCAGAGATAGGCAGCTCGGTGTTACCAATGTTCACTGCTGTAGATATGGATGTGCACTTTCTGGATTGCAAGGTTCGGAAATCAGGGAAAAGTATCCCGAAGTTGAGGTTTTCTGTTATTACATGGACGTAAGAACTTACGGAACATGGGAGTATCCTTTCTACTGGGCTCCACAAGAGAAATACGGTGTAAGGTACGTAAGGGGAAGAATAGCGGAAATCACTTACTCTCCTAAGGATGGAAGGTTAAGGGTAAAACATGAGGATACTATAGTCCAAAGACCTGCCGAAATTCCCATGGATTTAGTAGTACTTGTTCTTGGAATGGAACCTTCCGAAGGAACTTTAAAGGTTGCCAAAATACTCGGTCTCGCTCAAGACCCAGATAGCAGATTCCTCATACCGGCCGAAGACAGCGGTTCTAACATAGTATCCAATAAACCTGGTGTATTCATAGCAGGAGCTTGTAAAGGACCCATAGATATAGAATCCTCTCTTGCGGAAGGTGAAGCTGCAGGTGCAGAAGCTGCAACATTTTTAGGAGCGAAGGTAAGCGTATGAGTGAGATGCAACAAAAAGGCGGCTTTGAGGCCGCCTCTCTTGATGAAGCCCTTATTCGTGATTACCTGATAAAGATATTAAGTGAAGGAGAGGAATTTTTACAGGATTTTTATCAGGATGTAAAGGCAAAAAGCGAATTATTCGAAAAAAAACTTTCAAAGGATAGTATAAAAAAACTCACGGAAAAAGATTTGGAGACGATACTTGACAAGATATTCGCATCACGCAGAAAGAAAAAAAGAATCATTGAAGAAACGGGAGCATCAAACTTAAGAGAAGCTATAAAAAAACTTCTATACGGTGAGGAAAGCGGATTTCTCGGTTTTGGTAAAAAGGAAGATACGAGAACCTGGGAGGAGAAAGTAGAGGAATTCGCGAGAAGTATAAGGGGAGTAGATAAAAGAGCTGCTAGAGACATAGCTGCGGAGCTTTTACACTTCACCTTCCCTGATAGATATATCCTTTGGACTTCTTGGATTTGGGACCCTGAAACGGAAACAGGAGCAATAGTGTTTCTCAAAGAAGAATCTCCTACAGGCGGAAAAGGAAGAAAGATGTACGGAGAGACCTATGACCAGTTTGAACAAGTTTATAAACAGATAATGGAAAAACTCCACGAGTTCGGAGTCAAAGTAAAGGACTATCTATTCGTGGACATATTTCTGGCAATGATTTATGCGACTTATGTTGATTATATGACTCTTTCTACTATGCATAGTGCTAAAGGATTTTTCCCTCCCGCCGGCGTTATGGCGAGGAGGTTATTGGGAGTTCACGCTCCCATACTTTACACTGATGTTGAATCATCTTGAGGAGGTGTAGGATATGGCTATTCACGAGCGGTCTCTTGTAGAACCGGAGAGAATTTTAAGAAAAGACAGATTAGTTATAGACGGTGTTGATGTTTCCGGTGATTGGAACTTAATTATCCTTCCCAGAGTTATAGAAGACTACGACCTATCTCTCTTGGATGAAATACTTCAACAACCCGAAGGCAAGACTATACTCCAATGTTATCAATGTTCCTATTGTACGGCCTCTTGCCCCGTTCACAATTACTGGGATGAAAGGTACAATCCGAGACACTTTATCTATCTTGCAAGATTAGGAATGGTAGATGAACTCCA
>DQVZ01000113.1 GCA_015661465.1 Aquifex aeolicus | reverse complement strand
CCATCTTTAACAAGGTCGCAGATAATTTCTCCCGTCTGGGCATCCTTTACTACGGTTCCAACAGGAACATAAATAATAAGGTCTTCTCCTTTCTTACCGTGCATTTTCTTCCCTTTGCCGGGCCCACCATCTTCAGCTATAAAGTGTTTTTTATACTTAAAGTCAAGAAGTGTATTCTTTGAAGATGTAGCTACCAAGATAACATTTCCACCTCTTCCACCGTCTCCGCCCGCAGGTCCACCTTTAGGTCTATACTTCTCCCTTAAGAATGCAACCGCTCCATCACCTCCTTTCCCTGCACGCACATAGATTTTTACACGGTCTATAAACTTTTCCATACCAGAGAATTAAATATATCTCTCCCTAGTCTCCGAGAAAGTCTTGAATTTCAATAGCTTAAGGTATACGTTATCCACAATTTATCCACATTTTGTCCACAATTCATCCACATTATTCACATGTTTTATCCACATAATTCCACAAAAATTTGAAAATCAAAGGTTTAACAACTGTGTGTATATAGTTCCATAAATTATTTATATCTCTGCATTTTTTCAACGGAATGTGGATAACCATCTCTTGGATGTGGATAGTTTATAAGTTATTTATAAATCTGGACATTTTTTACAATTAAAAAGTTCGGAATATAAAGTACTTATGAAACAAATGTGGATAATGTGGATAAGTTTCGTAAGTGCTTTATACTTTTGGACTTTTTAGTTAATAAAAAATTAAGTTTTATAAAAGACTTACGATAACAATGTGGATAAATTGTGGATAAAATTTCCGCGAAAGCTTGGAAATCAAAAAGTTTTATTTTTGTCCACAGAATTTTGGGAGCCTTATTATTTTTCTTTTAATACAAAATAATATTTATGGAAATAAATAGAGAAGAAATAGAGAAGAAAATTAGGGAGATTGTGGAACCAATTATAAGAGGAATGGGGTTTAAACTTTTTGACGTAGAATTTAAACCGGAAGGTAGGGGCTGGGTTCTGAGAATTATAGCCGATAAGGAAGGTGGAATTACTATAAAGGATTGTGAAACTATAAGTAAGAAAATAAGTGCCCTTTTGGATGTTGAAGACATTATTCCCTTCTCTTATCTTCTTGAAATAACCTCTCCGGGTCTTACAAGGCCTCTTACTAAGGTGGAGCATTACGATTTTTTCAAAGGAAGACTTGTTAAGTTGATTCTTAAGGAGCCTATAGAAGGGAAGAGGGAAGTTGTAGGACTTATAGAAGATGTGAGAAACGGTATAATAGATATTCGCGATAAGGAAAAGGGTGATATTCTACATATTCCCTTTTCCGCTATAGCAAAAGGAAGACTGGAGATAGAAGGATGGTAAAAGGTGCAATACAGAAACTCATAGAACAGGTTGCGAAAGAACACGATTTGCCGGAGAGAATAGTAGAAAAAGCGCTTAAGAATGCTATAGCTATCGCTATAAAAAAGGACAAGAAGATTGGAGATGAACTTGAAGTGGATTTTACGGATGAAGGGATAAAGGTTTACGTAATAAGGAAAAAAGGGAATAAAAAAATAAAATTTCCTCTCGACATTTCTCCCGAGGATGTAAATAGAATTGCAGCTTGGGCTGCGAAGGAAGAATTTTTAAGGGAGATTGAAAAAGCCGAACAAGAAAGGGGATTTCTGGAATTTAAAGAACTTGAAGGAGAAGTAGTCTACGGAATAGTGAGAAAGGTTTTAGAAAACGGCGATGTGATAGTAGACTTGGGGAGGATAGACTCAATTCTTCCGAGAAAAGAACAATTACCTAGTGAGCAATATAAAACAGGGGATAAAGTCAAAGCTTTGCTGCTCGAAGTCAAAAAGGTAAGGGGAGAGCCACTTTTGATTCTTTCGAGAACTCATCCAAACTTCCTCAGAAAACTCATAGAACACGAAGTACCCGAGATTCAAGAAGGTCTTATAGAGATAAAAAATGTAGCCAGAATTCCGGGAGAGAGGGCTAAAGTTGCGGTAGATTCGAAAGAAATGAAGATGGACCCTGTGGGTATAGTTGTCGGGTTAAAGGGAATGAGAATTCAAAAGGTTTCCGAAGAACTTAGCGGAGAAAAAGTAGATGTGATAAGATGGAGTGATGATATAGCAGAACTTATAAGGAGAGCTTTAGCTCCTTCACATCCCCAAAAGATAAAGCTTTTTACCTATGAGAGGAGAGCGGAAGTCGCTGTACCTGAGGACGAGCTTTCGCTTGCAATAGGGAAAAGAGGTATAAACGTAAAGCTTGCATCGAAACTTACGGGATGGCACATAGATGTTCTTTCTACAAAGGATTTTGAAAAACTTGAGGAATTAAGACAGAAACAAAATGAGCAACAAAATTCTGAGGATTAAT
>DQVZ01000063.1 GCA_015661465.1 Aquifex aeolicus | reverse complement strand
AATGATAAATCTACATATGTTAGTATCAAGCATGTATATCATCATCCTCAGAATAATTCTTTTTCCTGAATTTCAGGTTGATTTCTCGGTTCCAAAAAATCTTCCGTTTCTTTAACTTCTTCAAGTTCCCTAAAAATCCTATCCCATTTATCTTCTATAGGGATTATCACTATTTTTTCACCTTCCTTCTTTATCCATACTTCTCCTTCTTTAAGCCCGAATTCCTTCGGTATCCTAACCGCTATAGAATTTCCGCTCCTAAATACCTTCGTCTTTTTCATGTCGCTCTCCTTTAAAGGTATATAATGATAGTATATACTGCCTAACTGAAATTTTAAATGAACAGCTGAATTAAATCTTTAGTTGTAAACCTCGGTTTTTAGATTATTTAATCAATCCAAACAGCTTAAACAACCATTCTAAAGTTTCTTTATTGGTAAAGAGTATTAAAGCTATTATCAAAATAAACCAGATTCGTATTTTGAGGTCTAAGGTTTTTTCTAAGTTTGTTATCTTTTCCTCAAGTCTTTTTATCTCCGAGTAGAATTCTCCTTTTGTGAGTAGCTCATCTTTTAGTTCTTCTTTAAGTTTAATTTTTATTTCTTCTTTTTGAGTTTCAAAATACTTCTCAAAAGCTTTGGTTAACCTCTCCGCTCTTTCCTTTCCTAAACTCTCTTCCAATTCTTTGTATATCTCATAAGGTATGTTTGCCATAATTCCTTCCTACGGAGATTTTAACTCATAAGAAATTTCCGATATAAGTTGACTTTCGGGATAGTGCTTTATGCTCCTTGTTATTATCTTTAATCCGTAAACTTTAGCGGTTGCCATTATAAGACAATCCACTGTGGAGAGTGTTATTCTCTTCTTTCTATACTCCCTATAAAACTTTCCGCCTACCTCAGCAATTTCATGATTTATATATATGGTTTCGAAATAACTTACAAATTCCTTTACTGCTCTTTGTGCCTTTTCTGTAAAAGCTCCCTTGAAAAGTTCGTATACTGTCAGAACGCTTATGTAAACTTCTTCACTTTCCAAGATTTCACTAAAAAGCTGAACTATTTTAGATTTACCTCTCAGAAAATCAATACATACATCTGTATCAATAATGTATCTCTCTTTTTTTCTGGGCTTCAATGTCTTCCTCCCTTAGCTTTTTCACAATCTTTGCCCCATCCTCTTCTAACCCCAGTTTTCCCGCAAGGGACATTATTTTTTCCTTCTTTCTTTTCTTGACATATTCACCTAAAGCTTCCTTTACAGCTTTGCTAAATGAACTTTCTAGCTTGATAACTTCACGGTAAAGTTCTTCGGGAATAGAAACACTTTTTCTTATCACCTTCATGGTAATACTAAAATTTATGAAAAATTTTTATTACTTCAATGGTTTATTCACCTTCCTATCACCTATCTTTTTTCATCCCTGCTTCTGAAGTCGGCAAAAGAAAGAGAGAGTACCAGGAGTACCAGAGGTTTAGAGGAAAAATTTAAAGGTTTCTTTTAAGTTGAGTTTATTTGAAATGTTTT
>DQVZ01000195.1 GCA_015661465.1 Aquifex aeolicus | reverse complement strand
TTCTTCTTTTTTACTTTCTTCGGTTATTAACTCCTTAGCTATTTCGGAGAGGGTTACTTTATCTTCAAAATGTTCATTCCTTTTTTCTACTACCTTTTTCCCATTTTTCCTTTCCGTTTCTAGGATAGCGTTTATAAGACTAGATAGATTAACTCTGTCTACCATAGTTATTACATAATATCGGATAATTTACCCAAATTTTTAGTCTTTCGCTCTTAACAAATTGAGGAAATTTACTTATTTTATTATTCCTATCATGGCAGAGAAGGTTTACATCTACGATACAACGCTGAGAGATGGTTCGCAAACAGAAGGTGTTAATTTCTCCTTAGAAGATAAACTCCGTATAGCACAGAAGCTTGATGAATTCGGAATCCATTATATAGAAGGTGGTTGGCCTTATGCAAATCCAAAGGATAATCTTTTTTTTCAAAAAGTAAAAAAAATAGAGTTCAAAAACGCGAAAATTACCGCTTTCGGAGCTACGAGAAGACCGGGCAAGAAAGTAAATGAGGATCCACAGGTGGAAGCTTTAATAAAAGCTGAGACACCTGTAATTACAATTTTCGGAAAAAGCTGGGACTTGCATGTCAGAGATGCTTTAAAAACAAGCCTTGATGAAAACCTTAATATGATTTATGAAACTGTCGAGTATTTGAAAAGGTATACCGATGAAGTTATATTCGATGCTGAACATTTTTTCGATGGATATAAGGCAAATTCCGAATATGCTCTAAAGGTTTTAGAAGCAGCTCTCAGAGGCGGGGCTGATTGGATAGTTTTATGCGATACAAATGGCGGGACTTTACCCCATGATATATACGAAATTACAAAAACTGTAAAGGAAAAGTTCAAGGGGGTAAATATCGGCATCCATGCCCATAACGATTCAGAAACTGCAGTTGCCAATTCGATTATGGCTGTTCTTGCCGGAGCTCGGCAGGTTCACGGGACTATAAACGGACTAGGAGAAAGAACCGGAAACGCAAATTTATGTTCTATAATTCCTAACCTTCAGCTAAAACTCGGATTCGATGTAATTTCCCAAGAAAACCTGAAGAAATTGACCGAAATTGCTCATTTTGTTGCAGAGCTTTCAAATATGCCTCTTCCGAGGAATATGCCCTATGTTGGGGAAAGTGCCTTTGCACATAAGGGAGGAGTACATGCTTCGGCGGTTTTGAAGAATGCTCAAACTTACGAACATATAAACCCTGAATTGGTAGGGAACAAAAGAAAAATCACCGTTTCCGACCTCGCGGGTAGGAGTAATCTAATTTATAAACTAAAAGAATTCGGCATAGAAATAGACCATAAATCCCCCGAAGTTAAAAAGCTTATAGATAAGATTAAGGAAATGGAAAAAGAAGGATATCATTTTGAGGCTGCGGAAGCTTCACTTGAGTTACTCATAAAAAGACATTTTGGTTTAGTAAAAGATTACTTTGAATTCGAGGCTTACAGGGTTCTCATAGCAAAGAGAAAAAATGACAGTCTCCCTACATCCGAAGCTACCGTAAGGCTTTCGGTAGAAGGTGTTGAAGAACACACCGCTTCTTTGGGTAACGGTCCTATAAGTGCCCTTGACAGAGCTCTCCGTAAAGCCCTCGAGGAATTTTATCCCAACTTGAAGGAGCTTCAACTGATAGACTATAAGGTTCGTATCATAAATGAGAGTGCCGGAACTTCTGCAAAGGTGAGAGTTCTAATAGAAAGTACAGATGGAAGGAGAAAGTGGGGAACTGTCGGGGTATCGGAAAACGTTATAGAAGCTTCTTGGATAGCACTAAGAGATAGCATCATTTATAAACTTATGAAAGACGAGGAAGAAGGCTTAATGTAGACTTAATGTAAAAATGACAAAATTCTTTGAAGGAATAGGCAAAGCTTCTCTCCTTACCTTCTGGGCTATTTTCTTTCTTATCAAAAATCCGCCGAAGCTGAAGCACTTCATATCTCAACTATCTTACGTTGCGGCAGAAACTACACCGGTAGTTGTAATTACCTCTCTCTTTAGTGGAGGCGTTATAGCTCTTCAGACCTACTCGACCTTTCATAGATTTAATGCAGAGTTTTTAATAGGAGCCGTTGTGGCCATATCGATGGGTCGTGAACTTGCTCCTGTTCTTACTTCCCTTATGGTAGTTGCACGGGTAGGCTCTGCGATTACCGCAAGCATAGGGACTATGCGGATAACCCAGCAGATAGACGCTTTGGAAGTTATGGCCATAAATCCTATTAGCTTTTTAGTTACTCCTAGAATATTTGC
>DQVZ01000273.1 GCA_015661465.1 Aquifex aeolicus | reverse complement strand
CCAGGTATCATTGCATACAAGATTGAATTATCTCCCAACTTTGGTGCTACTGTAACTCCACTGCATAGACAAACTTATGCGAGATAAGCGGTTTTTTTTTCTTTTTCTCTTTATTTCTTCCTTGTGTTTTTCCCTTCCGGAATTTATAGTTAAAAGTAAAGAGTTTAAAGAGCTAAAATCAGACTTAAAGATAAGGCAGGATTCGTATTTTTTAATTGAAAATTTAAACTCTACAGAGTCTGTATCTGTAGTTTTCTTTAATGATTCAAGCAAGGAAATTTACTTTATTCTTAATGATAAAAAGAAGTTGATAAATGAGAAATTCCTTAAAGAAGAGAAAAAGAGATTTGTATATTTATCCCGGGGAGTTTTCTTTGACGGAAAGTATATTTATGTATACAGTTCCGTTAAATACGGAAGACCAAAATATGTAGTGCTGTTTCGTATAGATCCGAATACGTTAGATGTTAAATACCATCTATTCAATAATCCCCCTCAAGCTTTGAGAGTCAAATTGTTTGCCGATGGGAAGGGAGGAGTTCTATTAACGTGGCAAGATGAAGATAAAATGCCTTACAGAATGGCATGGGTTTATTCTGAAGATTACATGGAAACTCCTATTTCTTCTGGTATACTTTCGGGAAAATACGGAATAACTTTATTTGAACCCATAATCTTGGAAAGAAAGCCTTTTGTTATATACGTTAAAAAGAATAAGTTGGTAATTAGGGATTTGTTAGATGGAATAGAAAAAGAATTAGATACGTTAAATAATCCTATGGATTTAAAAGTTGAAATTAATAATGGATACGTATGGATAGCTGTTCAAGATGATAGAAAACTCCTAAAAATATACAAACTTTCAAACCTTAAGGTAGAAAAAAACTACACTATACAAAAGTTAAATCTTGAAGGAAAAACTCACAATTTGGAAGAATTCATATGGTCTTTTCATGATTTTGAGGTCATAAATGGAAAACCGATTTGTGTTATTACGGCAAAATTTAAGAATTTACCGGGGGTAAAAGTAAACGGTATCTCTTTGCCGGATAAGTATAATGTTTTTGTAAACAAAGAAGATGTATTTACTTTAGTAAACGGTACCGTACCATTTCTCATATATTATACATTTCCCAAGATAGCTTCCGATGGAGAAAATTGGTTGATTTCCTACTTTGGTAGAAAATTTATTTACGGAAATGTCTTCTTAAGCTACGAGGGACAAGAAGAAAAATCGGACATAGCTATTGAACCACTATCCGAAGAAACTGGTTTTCCGAAGATTACAAATATAGGTAAGGGATTGTACCGTCTTTTATATCCGATACGTAAGGGAAATTCTGTATACCTGAAGCTTGTTGATATACGTGTTGATAAGTTAAGGCATTATTACAATTTCCCGCCGCGTGATATTCTCGAAAAGAAGCTTCGTGAAAAGATAGAGAAATTCATCAAATGCCAGGTAGAAGATGACCTTGAGTGTATTACAAATATGGTAGATCCGGTTTCCAGAAAGATTTTAAAAAATCTAAAGAAAATACATCTCGACATACTTTCCTATAAATGTAATGAGATAATGCTTATCGAAAATTCCCCTTTAGCTATATGCGAAGGAGAAATAAAACACCGTATTCCTAAAGATACTTTTATAGGATTGGATAAAGATGTTATTAGAAAAATAACAACAACGGACCTCTGGGCTTACATAAATGGAGAATGGTATTATGTTCCTCCAGCACCTCTTGTCCACTACATCCTGAAGTGGTGAAGCTTAGGTTTTGCAAAACTTTAGTAATTAGCATACGAAGAGTAGTGGTAATAGAGGATTTAAGTTTTAAGGAGATACCCGAGTGGAAGGACAGGACGCTAAGGTGGTTATTTTCAACTTGGTTTTACGCGAGGTTTAGGGATAGGTTAAAGGAGAAAGCAAGGAAAGAAGGTATAAGAGTAGAAGAGGAGAATCCGTCAGGTACTAGCAGTAAATGTTTTTGCGGGAGGGAAGTAAAGAAGGAAGGACATTATCTTATATGCCCTGTTCATGGATACTACGACAGAGACTATTTAGCTTCAATAAACTTGG
>DQVZ01000014.1 GCA_015661465.1 Aquifex aeolicus | reverse complement strand
GAAAGTGGTGAGGAAGCGGAAAGAAAACTTTCCGAAAATTACTACGACATAGTTCTGCTCGATATAAGACTTCCCGATATGGATGGGTTAGAACTTTTGAAAAAGTATTCTCTAAGCGGAATAAAGTTTATAGTGATTACCGGCTACGGAGACATAAGAACGGCTATAACGTCCGTAAAGTATGGAGCTTACGACTTCATTCAGAAGCCTTTTAATTTTGACCTCCTTGATGTAACTATAAAGAAAGCTATTAAGGAAAAGAACTTGGAAGAAGAAAATAGAGCGTTAAAGAATTTTCTATTCAAGGGAAAAATAGAGGGATACCTACTTGAAACGCGAAATCCGAAATTCAGAGAAGTTCTGGAGACCGCGAGAATGGTAGCAGATGTTGAGGCTCCTATACTCATAAGAGGCGAGACAGGAGTAGGAAAAGAGGTGCTTGCAAGGTACATTCATAAGATTTCAAATAGAAGGGAAAAACCTTTTGTAGTGGTAGATTGCACAGCTATTCCGGAACATTTGTTTGAGAGTGAACTTTTTGGTTATGAAAAGGGGGCATTTACAGGAGCAAATCAAAGAAAACTGGGTCTTGTAGAAATTGCAAATAACGGAACTTTATTCTTCGACGAAATAGGGGACATGCCCTTTAGCGTGCAGGCTAAACTCCTGCGATTCGTAGAAACAAAGAAGTTTAGGAGAGTAGGTGGTCTAAAGGATTTGGAAGTAGATGTAAAGATTATTTGCGCCACAAACAAAAACTTAGAGGAATTGATAAAAGAAGGAAAATTCAGAGAGGATTTATACTATAGGATTAACACCATAGAATTGGAAATACCTCCCCTCAGAGAGAGAAAAGAAGATATTCCCCTCCTCGTTGAGTTCTTCCTAAAGAAATATAGAAAGAAAATAAGGAATGAAACTTTAATAGAATTAATGAATTACTCATGGGAAGGCAATGTAAGAGAGTTAAAGAATGTAATAGAACGTGCTTGCCTGCTGTCAACGGATATATATATAGATGAAGCTATATGCCTTAAAAGGAAAAATATAAGCTGCATAGAAAAAATGATGGAAAAGCTTCCTACCCTTGAGGAGCTTGAAAAAATGTACTTGGCTTTTCTTTATAAAAGATTTAATGGAAACATCGATAAAATAGCCGAAACCTTAGGCTGCAGCAGGAGAACAGTTTTCAGGAAACTAAAAAGCCTAAGAGAGAGGTATTCTGACCTCAAAGATACTACCTTTACCAGGTGAACTGTTTACCTTTATATATCCACCGTATCCTCTTACAATCTCATTTACTATAGCCAGCCCCAAACCGCTTCCTTCCTTTTTATTTCTACCCTGATAAAAGGGTATAAAAATTTTATCCATTTCTTCAGGGTAAATGCCCAATCCGTAATCTTTTACAGTAAAGACTATTTCGTTTTCCTCCTGCTTTAAAAAGACTTCTACTTTACCTCCTTTTTTACTGGCTTGTATCGCATTTAGAATCAAGTTCAGTATCATATGCCTTATATCTGCTTGACTGCCTATCAAGTAAGCATCGGATAGATTTTTTTCAATAATTACACCCTTCTCTTTAGCATAGACCCTGAGAATATCTATAACGTCTTCAACAGCTTTTTTAACATCTACCATATCTGTTCCTTCTCTTTTTCTCGTAAATAGAAGAAGCTTATTTACTATATCCTTACAAGTTTTTACAGCGTTCTTAATAATCTCAATTTCTTCACAATTGCCGTATTTTTTTTCGAGTTCTTCAACCGCAAGACTTATACTGGCAAGGGGAGTATTTACCTGATGGGCTACTCCTAAAGCCAAAAAACCTATTGAACTGAGCTTTTGGGATAAGCTAAACAGATAAAACTTTTCCTTATCGTGTTTTATGTTTTTTATTATCTGTAGTATTTTTCCACCTTCTAATGGAAAAGCGTATATTTCTACAGGGGTTTCCTTGTTATCGTGGGTATAATGGGTATGAACAACATTTACAGCACTTTTAGTTTTTGCAATTTCCTTTAAGGGACAAGGATGACACTCACCATCACAAGGAATATCCCTCTTATGAGAAATTAAATAACAAGGCTTTCCTATTACTTCTTCCTTACTCCTGTACCCGTTTTCTTCAACATATCTGTTATTTGCGTAAACAATTTGATAATTTTGGTCTATAACAACTACTTGTTCCCTTAACTTATCAAAAACCGAAAATTCCTCCATCATTATCTGAAATTTATGTCATTTTTGACACTTCTGAATGACAAGTTTGACACCTGAAGTATTAAGTATCCCTTTTTCCAAGGAGATTTTATTGGTATGAAAATTGCAAATTAAATATAAAAAATTGGGAGGTAAGGTCTATGGGAATAAGTAGAAGGGACATTTTTAAACTAGCAGGTATAGGAGCTGCTATAGGAATTTCTCAGTTTCCCTCCTTAGCTTTCTCGGCTAAGACAACAAATAGATTGCTCCCCCCTTCGAAGGGAAAAAGAATAGTAATTGTTGGAGGAGGATGGGCTGGAGTTACAGCGGCAAAATATCTAAAGAGAGAAATACCCGATGTCGATGTAGTTCTGATAGAGCAAAGGAAAATGTTTATGTCTTGCCCAATTAGCAATGTATGGCTCGGAGGCCTTGTGGAGTTTGATTTCCTAATTCACGACTTTTTAACTCCTGCTGCAAAATACGGTTATACATTTATAAACGCCACAGTTACCGGCATAGACAGGGATAAAAGGAGGGTTTACACAGAGGAGGGATACGTAGAATACGATTACCTAGTATTGGCTCCGGGCATAAGATACAACTACGACGCATGGTTTGATGGTGATAAGGATATGGCCAGATATACACAAACCCATTATCCATCCGCTTTTATTCCCGGTTCAGAACACTTGAGGCTCAAAAAGAAAGTAGATAATTTTGAAGGAGGAACCTTTGTCCTTGTAGTTCCGCCACCACCTCACAGATGTCCTCCGGCACCTTATGAAAGAGCGGCAATGATTGCACACGTGTTTAGGCAAAACGAAGTAAAGGGAAAACTTATAATACTCGATCCGAAATCGAAGATAGCACCCAAAGGTCCCGGATTTAGGATGGCTTATGAACAGCTTTACTTGGATATAGTGGAATACGTTCCGAACGCTAAGATTAAAGAAGTAGACCCTGTAAAGAAGGTAATAAAGACTACAGCAGGAGACTTTAAATTTGACGATGCGAATCTGAATCCCCCTCACCAAGCAGCTGATATAGCTTGGAAAGCAGGCTTAGTAAATCCTAAGACGGGATGGTGTGATGTAGACCCGGTAACTCTCCAATCGAAGGTAGACCCGAGAATATTTATAGCGGGGGATGCAAATTCCGTAAAAGGCTTCCCAAAGAGCGGAGATATGGCAAACAATCAAACCAAATACATGCTGGTAAGGGCATTAAAGGCAATGATACAGGGTAAAGACCCTCTTGACTATATAAAAGCTCCCACAAATACTTGTTATTCCATGGTTAACGGTGAACCAAAGGAGGCGATAGTTATAAATGTTATATACGATATAGACAAACAAAAAAGGAAGCCTGTAAAGAAAAAAGTAAACGTGGAAAATGAAAGATCTTCCAGACTGGCAAGGGCTACCTTCGAATGGGCTAAAGCTATGTACAGAGATATGTTCTCCTGAGGTGAGTAAATGGATAGAAGAACATTTATAAAGACCTGCGGGTCGGTGGCAACCTTTTCTTTACTTTCTTCCTCTTTCTTTTCACGGAGTCTAAAAGCTCAAACCAACCGGTTTAAAAAATATAAAAAGGCAATACTCCTCGATAAACAGGGTAATCCGTTGAATCCTTCATCTCTTGAGGTTGGAAAGCAGTATATATTCTTTTATCCCTACCGTTCTACCCCCGCACTTCTTTTAAATCTCGGAAAAGAGGTAAAGCCTTCGGAAGTTAAACTATCAGATGGGAGTACTTACCTATGGCCCGGAGGTGTTGGTCCTCAAAGGAGTATAATTGCATTCTGTGCAATATGCCCCCATCAGCTGAGTTATCCTACACCCGAGTACTCTTTTATCAACTATTATCCTCACAATAAGCCTTCTAAAGCTGCTAAAAAGGGAAGCGTTGTACAATGCTGTGCTCACATGTCTATCTTTGACCCTGAGAAGGGCGGTATTGTGATTGATGGTCCTTCGGAGTATCCACTTCTGGCAATAGTTCTTACCTACGAGGAAGGAAAACTTTATGCAATCGGAACATTAGGAGTGGAGCTTTTTAGAGATTTCTTTGATGCTTACCGTTCCGATTTAAAGAAGATGTATAAGTCCTTTAGAAGGGCAAAGAAAAAAGTTGACAAAGCTGTAGTTGTAGAGGTGGAGGAGTATGTCAAAGAAGTCATATACTGTTAACAGAAGAAATTTTATTTTTGCAAGTGGATTAGGAATTTTAGCGGTAAGTGTGCCTAAAAGTGTAATATTCGGGGAGGCGCGGGGTAACAGGGTCGTAGTAGTAGGGGGAGGGTATGGGGGTATCACAGTAGCAAAATATGTAAAAAAGCTTGTTCCGGAATCGGAAGTTTTCCTTATAGAAAAGAATCCTATGTTTGTTTCCTGTCCTTTGAGTAATCACTTTTTAGTTAACTTAATCGATTACGGTGAGCTATGTTTTCCTTACAACAACTTGGTCGTAAAGTACGGAGTAAATTTCGTAAACGATGAAGTGATAGATATAGACCTTCACAGGAGGGAGGTAATTACTTCTCGAGGAAAAATTAAGTACGACTATTTGGTTCTTTCCTTAGGAATCGAATACGATTATGAAGAGAATCCGGCTTTTAAAGAAGCGTACTGGAGTTTTCCACCCGCTTTCAAGCCCGGAAGCGAACACCTCTATTTAAAAAGGATTCTAGATAGCTTTGAGGGTGAAAGATTTGTAATAACCGTGCCTAAAATGCCCTACAGGTGTCCACCTGCACCCTATGAAAGAGCGGCACTATTGCTTTCTTATATAAAGCAAGAAGGTTTAAAGGTTCATCTCTACTTTATCGATGAAAATGATAAGCCTCCGATTATGACCGAGGGTTTTATGAAAGCCTATGAGGATTTCTATAAGGAAGACGCTACGTATTTAACGAGAACTAAAGTAATAGAAATAGACCCAAAGGCAAAGAAGATAAAAACAACAAAAGGGGAAATCAGATTCGATATGGCGAATTTCATCCCTCCTATGAGGGCTCCGAAACTTTTAGAAAAGATAGGTATAATGAAAAAAGGAGAGAAATGGGTGAAAGTAGACCCTCTTACTTACGAAACAAAATTTAAAAACGTTTTCGTAATAGGTGATAGCTCGGAGACTTACCTTCCTAAAAGTGGATATGCTGCCCATTCGGAAGGTAAAGTTGTTGCAAAGATAATTTCTTCTCGGATAACAAATAAACCTTGGAAAGGAGAAATAGTACATCACGCTATATGTTATGCGATGGTAAATATGAAGCAGGCAATTATGATGGAAGTTGAATATAAATACGACCTTCAAAAGAAAAAGGTGAAAAAATTTGTCTACGAGGATAACACTTGGAAAGTATCCACGGCTAAACGTTATTACGAGTGGGCGAGGGGACTTTGGAGGGATTTATTTACTTAATTTAGGGGAGGGAGATTTGTTTTCCCTTTTACTTTAAAATTATTAGAACTATGAACGTATATGAAGGGGAATTAATAGCTGATGGTCTAAAATTCGGTATAGTAGCCTCAAGGTTTAATCACACTTTAGTGGATAGATTAGTTGAAGGTGCCGTAGATTGTATATTAAGGCACGGGGGAAAAGAAGAAGATATCACATTGGTAAGGGTTCCCGGTTCCTGGGAAATACCCGTAGCAGCAGGAGAACTGGCAAGAAAAGAATATATAGATGCAGTAATAGCAATAGGAGTTCTCATACGCGGAGCTACTCCCCACTTTGAATATATAGCCTCTGAGGTTTCAAAAGGTTTAGCAAATCTTTCTCTTCAGCTCAGGAAACCGATTACATTCGGTGTAATTACCGCAGATACATTAGAACAAGCAATAGAAAGAGCAGGTACCAAGCACGGAAATAAGGGCTGGGAGGCTGCACTTTCGGCTATAGAAATGGCCAACCTTTTTAGGAAACTAAGATGAGATATCGGAAGAGTTCAAGGGATACCGCCTTTCTCGTTCTGTATAGGTGGGATTTAAGGGGTGATGACCCGAATGAAATATTTAAAGAAGTAGTTGAAGAAAAAGGTCTAAAAAATAAAAAGGCTTACGATTATGCAAAAAAACTTTTAGAAACAACTTTGCAGTATATCGGAGACATAGACAGCATAATCGAGGAAAATTTGAAAGGATGGAGTATAGACAGATTGGGCTACGTAGAAAGGAACGCCTTAAGACTCGGAGTTGCAGAACTTCTGTTCCTAAAAAGTCAGGAACCTGGAAGAGTTTTTATAGATATAATAGATATAGTTAAAAAATTCACCGATGAAAAGGCCGCAAAATTTGTAAATGGAGTTCTCTCTGCGATATACAAAAGGGGTATTAGCGCTTTAAAAGGGAAAAAATAAGATTAAGAATAATTGTAATTACTATGCTTAAAACTATTGAAGTTGCTATAGGTAGATAAATGGTGAAATTATCCTTATTAATCGTAATATCTCCCGGGAGTCTCCCTAAGCCAAAGGGTAGTTTTTCAAAAACCATAAGCAAAATTCCCATAACTATTAGCATGGCGCCTATAAGAACTAAAACTTTTCCTAAATCGCCCATCAATTAAAATTTTAGTTTAATGAGACAAATAGCTGTAATAGGTTCCTCTAAAGCAACGGAAGAGGAATACTCAGTTGCTTATAAACTGGGCAAAGAGTTTGCTAAGTTGGGTCTGGTTGTAGTTTGTGG
>DQVZ01000235.1 GCA_015661465.1 Aquifex aeolicus | reverse complement strand
GAAGTTTATAATTTTCTTTCTTCTGAGCTTTACTTTTTCTTTGGCAAAGATTCTTGTAGCTGAGTGGGAAGGGCCCATAACACCGATTACAGCGGACTACGTAGAGCGTTCAATCGAGAAAGCAAAGAGGGACGGAGGTAAGTTATACATTCTTTTACTTAACACTCCCGGTGGGCTTGTTGAGAGTATGAGAAAGATAATTCAAAGCTTCCAGACTGCACCTTTCCCTGTGGTAGTATACGTGTATCCGCCAGGTGGAAGAGCCGCCTCTGCAGGTGCTATTATTACCATTTCGGGGGATATTGCAGCCATGTCCCCGGGAACAAATATAGGAGCTGCTCATCCCGTTCTTGTTTCCCCGCAAGGAGAAAAAAATAAGGATGACAAAAAAAAGGATGTGATGATGGAAAAAGTTATGCAGGATATGCTCGCCCTTGTTAGAGCTATAGCTCAAGAAAAAGGCAGAAATGTAAAGGTTATAGAAAAAATGATTACGGAGAGTCTTTCACTTTCCGCAGAAGAGGCTCTAAAGAAAAAAGTTATAGACCTAATTGCATATAATTTAGAGGATTTATTAAAGAAAATAGACGGGAAAAAAGTGAAGAAATTAAACGCCGTTTACACGATAAAAACTAAAGGTGAGGAACTTGTTCATGTCAACCCGATTCTTAAAGAAAAGCTTTTAAAGATAATTACCAATCCGACAGTATCTTACCTTTTATTGATGATAGGGTTCTACGGTATATTCTTTGAACTGTACAATCCCGGAACACTTATACCCGGAATAGTGGGAGCAATATGTCTACTACTCGGTCTCTACGGACTCAGTTTAATTTCTATAAACTGGCTGGCACTTTTACTAATAATCTTAGGTATTTTTTTCATAGTTCTCGAGCTTATCACTCCCACCTTCGGAGCCCTTGCTCTCGGCGGAGCAATATCTATTTTCCTGGGTTCTATCTTTCTGATAGAAGAGAGTTCACCTTACGGAAATATTCCCAAACAGCTAATTTTTATTGTATCAGTACTGAGTACCTTGTTCTTTTTAGGTGTGGGTTATTTAGGTCTAAAGGCCCAAAAGAGAAGAAAACTTACTGGTATAGAAGGGATGATAGGAGAAGAAGGAAAAGCAATATCGGATTTCAGGGCGGGAGAAGGGAAAGTTTTCGTACATGGAGAAATATGGAATGCTTTTTCCAAGGAAAATATAAGGAAGGGTGATAGGATAAAGGTAGTGGATATAAAAGGCCTGAAGCTCATAGTTAAAAAAGTTACGGAGGAAGGAATAGATGAAAGAAATAGTGGAAGCTAGAAATCTTAAAAAGGTATACCCAAATGGAACCGTAGCCTTAAAAAATGTAAACATATCTATAAGAAGCGGAGAATTCATAGGGATTATGGGACCGTCCGGGTCGGGTAAAAGTACCCTACTCCACATATTGGGAGGACTAGACAGACCCTCTGAAGGGTACGTTAAAGTTTTCGGAGAAGAAATCCACAAGCTCAGTGAAGATAAACTGGCCGATTTTAGAAAAAGGAGAATAGCTTATATTTTCCAATTCTATTATCTACTTGAAGACTTTACAGTTTTGGAGAATTTGACAGTAGTTGCCCAAATGGCAGGAATAAAGGAGCCTAAAAAAAGAGCCATTGAACTCCTTGAATTCCTAAGGTTATCCCACAGAATAAACCATAAACCTTATCAGCTGTCGGGAGGGGAACAGCAAAGGGTAGCTATAGGAAGAGCTTTGATAGTAGAACCAAATCTAATACTTGCCGATGAACCCACGGGAAACGTAGATAGCGCGGAAGGTGAAAAAATTTTCAGACTCTTTAAAGAATTAAATGACAAAGGAATTACCTTTATAGTTGCAACCCATAACGAAAGTTTAAAACCTTTCTTTACCAGAATAATAAAACTGAAAGATGGTAAGATTATTCAATCGTAATCAGTTCTACGTTTCTCTTTCTGTAAACTTTCACCCTAAGGTTATATTCTTCTAATTTCTTTTCGTAAACTTCCACTCCCTCAATAGAGCCTAGATTAATTTTTTTCTCCAATGTTATTAAATCTTCCCAGTCTCTTTTCAATTTCTCGAGAGTATTTGTACTTTGAGAAAGCAAGCTAAAAAGGACGGAAAGGGTTATCCCGAGAATAGTAAAGGCTATAACTACTTCAAGCAGTGTAAAGCCTTTTACAAGTCCCATACACTTATATCATCCTCAGTACCTTCTATACCGTCAGGACCCGGTGATTTTAACTCATAGGGTCTCTCCCCTGCAGGTGATATGTAGATGAAATCGTTTCCCCATGCATCTTTTGGTAGTTTCTCCAAGTACTGCTTCCAGTGTTTGGGCTCCGGAGGCGTACTCGGTTTTTCCACCAGAGCCTTTAAGCCCTGCTGAGTTGTAGGATAAAAACCATTATCCAACTTAAACTGTTCGAGGGCACTCTTTATAGATTTTAGCTGGAGTTTTGTTGTTTCAATCCTGGCTTCGTCAACTCTTCCTGTAAGTTTAGGTACTATGAGTGCAGCCAAAAGACCGAGAATAATTAAAACTACCAAAACCTCTATTAATGTAAAAGCCCTTTTCATCATACAATCCTCAAGAGCCTCTTTATGGCTTGGTCTACCATTTCTTCCGTAGGAACGAAATCGTGACGGTCGAGTTCCATAGTATCCCTGAAGTAGAGTATTGTAGGAAAATTGAAAACTCCAAAGTCCTCAAAGGAAGTGTTTTTTGTGACATCCATATAGAAGAAGTCAATTTTATCCCCGTATATTTTTTGATATTTTTCAAGAATAGGTTTAATCTGTTCATTGGCGGGATTGTTTGGGTCAGTAAATATCACCACGGAAGGCTTAGGGTTCATCATAACAGCTTTGTAAAAATCTTTATCGCTAACTTCCTTAAATCCGTCAAACATTAAACACCCCCTTCGTTTTCATCCTCATCGTCTTCTTCAAACTCTATATAATAACTGCCCATATATCCCCTTGCACTTAAAGCCGTAGCCTTGAGGCTGTTGAGGTAATAGATTATATCTTCATACTTCTTTAATAGGTTTTTCACCCTCAGATAATCCTTCCTACTCAGTTTTTGGGTCCTCATTATATTCCTTAATGCTATTTTTGTCAGGTTTGCTTTATTAAACTTTTCTTGCCATTCCTTCCAAAAATCTTTTGAAGTAAATGGAGTTTTAATGTTGTAATAATCGAGATTAGAAAGCTCTTTAATAAGTTCTATTTCTAAATTCTTATAACGATACTTGGTATTCATAATATTTAATTCTGAATCCCTCTTTTCCCTTTTGCAACAAAAAAAGCGAATATCCGAAAAAAAGAATATAAAGATAATCAAACAGAAATGGTTTGCAACTTTTTCCTGTACTTTTCCCACTCTTCGGGAAACTTCTCTAGAGTTTGTCTTATCAGTCTTCCCGCAACAGCCCCTAAACCACATATGGAAGTAGGCTGTATATTTTTATTTACAAATTCAAATCCCACCCAATCCTGTTCTGTAGCTTCTCCTTTATAAATTTTCTCAAGAAGATAGGCCTGTTCGTAACAACCTACTCTGCAGGGAGTACACTGGCCACAAGTTTCGTGTTCATAAAACTGGGCTATTTTTAAGGCTGCCTCTACTATATCATCGTCTTCCGTGAGTACTATTACCGTTCCCGTCCCGCCGAATCCCAATGGAGAGTAGTCCATTGGTATATCTAGCTCTTCTGCGGAAAAACAATCTAAAGCCCCTGAGAATACAGCTTTAACCTTCTTATTTCCCAATGTTCCACCCGCATATTTGAAGATAACCTCTCTCAGTGTAGTGTTCATGGGAAGTTCGTAAACTCCGGGTTTTTTCACTTTTCCGCTAACAGGGAAAAGCTTTGGACCTGCATAATCACTCGGACCTATGTATCTGTACTCTTCCCAACCCATGGAAATTATAAAAGGTATATTAGCTATAGTTTCGACGTTATTGACTACAGTGGGTTTACCCCACAAACCTTTTTGAACCGGATAGGGAGGTTTTAGCCTCGGATGACCTCTATTGCCTTCGAGACTTTCTATAAGGGCCGTTTCTTCTCCACATATGTAAGCCCCTGCACCTCTTGCCACGTAGATTTCCAAATCAAATCCTGACCCTAGAATATTTTTTCCCAGTAGACCTTTCTTCTTTGCTTCCTCTATTGCATTTCTCAGTATGTAGTAACCCGCGGGATATTCTCCCCTTATGTAAATGTAGGCTTCATCGGCACCTATCGCATAAGAAGAAATAATTATCCCTTCTATTAAGAGGTGCGGGTCTCTTTCTATTATTATCCTGTCTTTGAATGTTCCCGGTTCCGATTCATCCGCATTACATATAAAGTACCTCGGCCCTGGATTCTGAACCGCGAATTTCCACTTTTTACCTGTGGGAAATCCAGCTCCGCCTCTTCCCCTTAGGGTGCTTTTATCTACCCAATCTATTATTTCCTCGGGAGACATATTCAACGCCTTTTCAAGGGCTTGGTATCCACCGTCCTTAATGTATTCGTCTATAGAATGAACTCTAGGCTTTTTAGCCCTCTTTAGCAACATATTAAGAATTGTTTCTGCATAAATCCTAGGTATAGCGGGATAGGATTTCATTTAACTGCACCTCACTTTCAAATTTATATTCATCATCGTTAATCATAAATACAGGAGCTTCTGAACAAGCTCCGAGGCACTGAACTGGTACAATCTTGAACTTTCCATCCGGTGTTACTTCCCCCGGCCTTATGCCCAATATTTTTTCGAGGGCTTGAAGTAATTTATTCTTTCCCATAAGGTGGCATACTATACTCACACATACCCTTATACGGTATCTTGCTTTGTCTTCTCTGTCAAACATATCGTAGAAGCCTACTACTCCCTCCACGTGATTCAGTGGGAGTTCCAACATATCGGCCAAAGGCTTTAAGCTTTCCTGTGGAATGTATCCGTAGAAGTTCTGTATTTCGTGAAGACACAACAAGATAGCCTGTCTTTTCTTTGGAAAGTAGTTTATATGTTCTTCCAGTTTCTTTTTGAGCTCTTCAGGAAATTCAAACTGGGTTTTAAGCATAGTTATAAATTTTAATGCCTCAAAATAGAAACTATGATAAAATTTCCTTTAAATCCTTATAAGGATAAAGGTAAGCTCCCCACTACTCGTCCTTTCGGAGAAGGTTTCAATTATTCTATTTTTACTCTCCTCGAGATTCTCCGGATTTATCAAATCTCGAAGTTCCTTTTCCCTTATTACATTTACAAATCCATCGGATATCAGGAGAAAAATATCACCTTCTTGGACTTTATCGGAGTAGGTGTATACTCTCGGAGACCACTCCAGTCCTAAAACCTTTACCACTTTCTTATTCCCCTTAAACTTAACCTGGTCTTCTGTAAGAAGTTGTAAATTTCCGTTTCGGAGTAGGTATATTCTCGAATCCCCTACATGTCCTATGTAAAACCTTTTAGAGTTAAATGAAATTGCACTTAGCGTCGTTCCCGAAATCACCGTGTCTCCAAGCTTTCCAATCTCTTTAATGATTTCTTTATTGATTTTTAAAAAAGCTCTCTCTAAATCTTTCTCAGAATGAAAGGGTCTGAATTCCTTTAGAAGCTCTATAGCCTTTTCTGCTGAAAGGACTGCCCCCTTTCCTAATCCCATACCGTCCGCTATTGCAAAAGTGTCCCCCGTTACTAAATAACGGTCGGCGTATACATCGGGATTAGAGTATAGACTTCCTACAGTCCATTTCACATTAACCCCTCCGAAATCATATATTCTTTTAATTCTTTAGCAGTTCGGAAACGCTTGGTGTAGTCTGGCTGAAGCATCTTTCCAAGCAGTTTTTTCATTTTATCGGATAGATTTTCGGGAATTTCTACCTTTCCCTCTTTATTTTTCCTTTTCCTTTCCTGAAGATTTTCTCCTTCAAAGGGAGTATTTCCCGTTAGCATGTAATAAGCCAAGCACCCCAAAGAAAAAATATCACTACTCCTGTGAATCTCCCCTCTGAATATTTCAGGAGCTATAAATCCTATTGTTCCTTTAATGTCAAGTACCGAAGCATCTCCTCTTATTTTTATAAGTCCGAAATCTCCGAGTTTCCACAAAACGGTATTCAGAACCCTTTTACCGAAAATATTTTCAGGTTTTATATCACTGTGTATGTATCCCCGCGAATGAAGGTATTCCAATGCATTGATTATGTGCCTTAATACTTTCAGTGTTTCTTCTTCGGATAGTTTTCCTTTGCTCTCAACGTAGTCCTTTAACGTTCCAAAGTCCATATATTCGTAAATCAGATAAAGTTCCCTTTTATCCTTTTTATAAAGATAACTTTGAAGGGAAATTATATTGGGATGGTGAAAGAGAATCAAAGTTTGAGCTTCTTTCCAAAGGTACTGAATGGCGTAAGGATTTGTAGCAACTTTCAGGGCAAAAATTTTACCTTTATACCTTCCCTTCAGAGCCTTTACTTTGTATACCTTTCCGAAATTTCCTTCTCCTATAATGTCAAGTATCCAATAGTAGCCCAATATAATATCTCCTTTTTTTAACTCTTCCATAGAAACTAAAATTTTAATCTATTTCATATAAATTAAAATCTCGTTTCCTTCGAGCTTAGCTTTTTCAGGTTCTAAATTTCTGAGTTTTC
>DQVZ01000177.1 GCA_015661465.1 Aquifex aeolicus | reverse complement strand
TATTTGAGAAAAGAAATAGAAATAATACAGCCGAAAGTTATATGTTGTCTAGGAGCTACCGCCGGTGAAGGAATATTAGGAAAAAGCTTAAAAATTACAAAGGTGAGAGGGCAGGTGTTTCCTTATCCCTTTAATCCACGTATAAAGGTTTTCCTCACCTATCACCCCGCTTACGTGCTGAGAAACCCTAAAGAGGAAAATACTTTGAGAAAGGATTTTGAAAAGTTAAAAGATCTCATTGCTCAACAATAGTGATTACACTGTTTTTAACCAATTTTTTAAGAAGCTCATTGTATTCCTTTTTGAACTTTTGGGAGAGAATTTTCCTTCTCAGTTCTTCTTCATCAACCCCTTCCACTTCGGTAATCGTTCTCAGTACCTTAGCTACGTAAATATGGTCTTTATCTTCGGCAAAAATAAATTCTCCTTTCTTAGCTTTCCAAACTAGCTCGTCAAGTTCCTTCACGAGGTCTCCCTTCTCCACCGTAAGTATGTGATAATCACCCTTTAATGTCTCAGATAAATTTTTAAGATTCAAGTCTTTTTTCCCTATAAGCCCGAGAAGTTCTTCACCTTTTTCTTTAGGAATTACCAAAAGCTCAACTTCCTTTTTGACTTTTATCTTACCGGACTTGAGTTTAGCAAGTTCCAGCTCTACTTCGGACACGGAAATCTTTCTCATGAGGTACTCCCTTAAACCGCTGGTAGCTATTAAGTCTTTTTTTAAAAATTCCTTGAAGTCCTTCAGAGTAAGACTGTATCTTCTTAGCTCCTTTGCTAATTCCTCAACAGTTTTATTGTTCATACGGGCAATCTCTTCCACGACTTCGTCAACCTTATTATCCAGAATGTCAACACCTTGATTTCTTAAAAATTGGTAAATCAGGTTTACCTCTATCAGTCTTTTTAGAATCTCCTCCTTGTCTTTTATTCCGTAGTAAAGCTCTGCCATTTTTATATCGCTTTTGAGTATCGGCTCTCCATTTACAGAAGCAATTACCTTATCAATCAGATACCCGAAGGAAAAAGAAATGAGAAATATAACTATAAATTTTCCCAGTAGAACTTTACCTCGTATCTTTTTAAAACTTCCGAGAACCATTTTCTAAAGACCTCCTTTTCCTTTTGCTTAATTATTTTTTTCTTAATTAACTCTTTAGCCTTTTCAAAAGGAATTATTCCGCCCTTCTTCTTATCGATTACTTTGAAAACTACATAACCCCCGTTTACTCTGATGGGTTTGGATACAGCTCCTACACTAAAAGAGGGCAATTTTCTCTTTAACATTTTCGGAAGGGTTGAAACCGAATACCACAAAGGTGTCCCCACCTTTACTCCTTCAAGCTCTATAGAATCCCCGTTTTTTAGGAGCTTCCTTACTTTTTTTGCAGTTTTATAATCTTCGGTGTATACACCAAGGAGTTTTACACTCGTAGGATAGTAGAAATCCCTTTTATAGAACTCGTAATAAGCTCTGAGTTTACTTTCGGAGAAATTCAGATTTTCTTTTTCTA
>DQVZ01000290.1 GCA_015661465.1 Aquifex aeolicus | reverse complement strand
GTATTCCCTAGTCTTAATTCTTCTTTTACCCTTTCGAAGATTAAAACGTTTGAATCCACCGCTATTCCCATATTCAAGATAATTCCAGCTATGCCGGGAAGTGTAAGGGTGGCACCTAAAACTCCCATACTAGCCAGAAGGAAAAGAACATTTAAAAGTATCGATATATTTGCGGTAATTCCTGCGGTTTTATAACGGACTACTAAAACTACAGCGAGAAGGATTATAGCAATTATTCCCGCTTTTATCCCTTGCTGAATTGCATCCCTTCCTAAAGAAGGTCCCACAACTTTTTCTTGGAGAAACTCAAGAGGTGCCGGGAGACTTCCCGTTCTGAGAACAAGGGCTAAATCTCTGGCTTCCTGAGCTGTAAAGTTTCCTGTAATCTGCCCTCTATCGGAAATTTTACTCCTTATTACCGGAGCAGAAACCACTTTATTGTCTAGGACTATTGCAAGTCTCTTTCCTATATTTTCTTCTGTGAATTTTCCGAATTTTTCCGCAGATTCACTTTTAAGCTCAAAATTAACGGCAGGTTGTCCGAATTCATCCACACCTACGTAGGCTGTCTTTAAGTCTTTTCCAGTTATTACAGGCACCTTGTCAAGTAAAAACCACTCCGCGCCATCTCTGGAGGGAAGTATTTCGGTATTTTTTGTAAGTTTCCCTTCAAGTTCTTCTTTATTTGGGGAACTATCGATAACAAGTTTCAGTTCAAGGGAAGCTGTACTACCTATTATTTTTTTAGCTCTCTCTATATCCAGAAAGCCGGGTAATTCAACTATAATCCTTTCTTTGCCAGCTTTGCTCACTATCGGTTGGGTTACCCCCAGTTTATCAATACGATTTCTAACAATCTCTATACTCTGTCTAACTATATCCTCTTTCAAAAGTTCAATGTATTTCTGAGTATACTGAATTATCAGCCTTCCTTTTTCTTCTTGAAACTCTATATTAGGATTTAATTCACGAATTTTTTTCTTTATACTTTCAAGTTCTGATTCATCTACGTATTCAACTATAACCTTTTGAACCTCACCGTAAATATCAAGTATTTGAAACCCTTCTTTGGAAAGGATTTCATGAACTCTACGGGATAAACTTTCATATTCCCTTTTCATAGCTACACTAAATTCCGGTTGAAGAACAAATTCTATTCCGCCTTTTAGGTCTAATCCTAGGTTTACAGGGTATTTAATTACCGCATAAACGGACATCAGAAAAAGTATTATTAACCCGGATAAATGAAGCCATAGGTTTTTTTTCATAATAAAAAATCTTAAAAGATTCAGAAAGGAAAAGAAGAGAGAATTAATGGGCGTATCTGAAGGAACTGGGGTTTAATATGTCTGGATAATGGGTTTCCATTTCGTAATCAAACATCTGCTTTCTTATTCTCTTTAGGTCATTTTTATTAGGTCTAAATGGGTAGCTTTTTATGTCTGTAACGGAACAATCTCCGAAGGGTCTGTTACACGCTACTTCAGTAGTTTTTCCTCTACATCCTGCGGTCATAAACGGTCTTCCACTCCAGAAAATTTCTTCAAATACTTCTTTAGAAACTCCCCAATCTATGATTTGTCCTTTTTCGTTAAATCTCATATCTTCGTATCTTGCAAGACCATTATCAATCAGGTATCTCGCCATCTGAACTCTTCTGTACTGGGGTGCCGGACAGGGCTTTTCCTTTTCCATTAATGAGCCTTCTTCAGGCCAGAAGGAGAATAGGTGTGTTCTCCCGCCTAAATCTCTTACCTTTTGAATAGTTCTCACCATTTCTTCTTCCGTTTCTCCCAGTCCTACTATAAGGTGGCATCCTACATAACCATCCCCCATTATATCCGCACACCACTCGAGAACCTTCCAGTAGGTTTCCCATCTATGGGGGCTGTTCATGGGTTTGCCTCTCAGCTTTTCGAAAAGTTCGGGTGTTGCGGCATCAAGGGCTACTGTAAGAGTATCAGCACCCAACTTTTTGTAGTCTTCGAGGTCTTCATAGGTATGTCCTGTAGCGTTGAGTAGAACCGATATAAAGAGCTTATCTCCCAGTTCCCTATGAACTTTTTCAAGGATATACTTTGTATCCCTTATAGACCTCGGGTGGGTAATCTGGGAAATACATAACCTCTCGGCATGTCCTACTTTTTTCGTTCTCTCAATTATATCCTCAAGTTTTACCGTAGGCCATTCAACTCTTATAAAGTTCTTTTTAGAATACTCAATCTCACGGGCTTTTTGGAGTCCACAGTAAGCACAGGTTGCATGACATCCGGAGGGGTAAGTCAGAAGTGTATTTATACAGCTGAGCTTCGTATCCCTGTAGAACTCTCCCGGTATTAGACCGAGAGTCATAGCAGCAGCCCAGCTAATCTGCATGTATTCAGGGCTTTCTTTTTGCTCGGTGAGTTTTTCAAGAACCAATTTGTTCATACCATCCCTCCTTTAGCACTGAGAGCTTTATTATTACATTCTAAATTTCTTATTTTACTTATTTATAAGAAAAGGAGGAAAGGGCTATAAGATAGGTTTATACTTTATCTTGTAATGAGAGTAATATTAGCCTTATTTATCTTGGCCTTTGAAGTTTTTGCATTAGAAGAGTTTACCCTATGGTGGAAGAATGCTAAAGAGGTTTGCATAGTCGGTAAGTATAAAAATTTTGATGGAACTTTAAGGGATATAAAACCTTTTTGTTGTAAAGTTCACAGAATAGAGGTAAATCCTATAAAAGGATACTTCAGAGAAAAGTTTTACGTAAAGGAGGGAGTCAGAGTAATAGCTTCATGCAACGGAGCATTTTACGGGGTTTTGAGTTATGACGGAGCTCTTTATGCGGTAAGCGGTAAAAAAGGGATTACAAAGGAAACACCACCCGGTGTGCTTTCGGTTGAAAACCAAAATACATTACATTTCGTTGTGTGTAGAAGCGGAGCAGATTTTGACGGATGCCTGAGTGAAGTTTTTGCGGAAGGATACGTTATAAAAAAGTAAACTAAAACCTATGAAAG
>DQVZ01000198.1 GCA_015661465.1 Aquifex aeolicus | reverse complement strand
TGGAACGCTTCCGGTGGTCAGTCACAAGATTTTGGTCTGGGTGCAAGTGTAGGAGTCGCGGTAAACTTCGGGGACTTTATATACGGTGGTCTGTACTATCAGTCTCCTGTTTCTATGAAGTATGAGAATGTTTTTGATTCCAACGGGGATGGAAGGTATGAAGATATGAAACTTGAGCAACCTCAGGAGTTTGCAATAGGTATAGGTGTAAAGCCTTTGGAAAATCTTAAATTGGGCTTTGACGTAAGGTGGATAGACTGGTCCGGAGCCGACGGCTATGGAGATTTTGGATGGGAAGACCAATGGGTATTTGCAGTAGGTACAGAGTATAAACCTATTGATAACTTAGCTCTAAGGATAGGTTGGAATTACGGAAAAACACCTATAAGGGATAAAGATAACCTCGACCCAATGAATCCTAAAAATAGTATTCCCAATTTCGAGAGAAGGTTTACGGATTTTGAAGTTTACTGGTTTAACTTAGTAGGATTTCCTGCTATTGCAGAACACCACCTTACTTTAGGTCTTAACTGGAAGATAACACCTAATTTTGATATAGACTTATCTTATGTACTTGCCCTTGAGAGTGAAGTAACAGCCAAAGCTGCAGGTGGAGCAGGAGAAGTATCAGCCAAAATGGTTCAACATTCTATCGGCATAGGTTTAAACTGGTCTTTCTAACTTGCTCTCCCTTTCAAAACTCTTTTTTAGAGCGACTTTGAGAAATTCTAAATCCTTATCCGTATAGTTAAGGGAAGCTGTCAATCTTAACCTTGCTTTTCCTTTTGGCACAGTGGGATATCTTATGGCTTGTAGAAAAACACCTTCCCTTAAAAGGGCATTTCTAAGCCTTAAAGCTTTTTCTTCTTGATAAACCATTATAGGAATTATCGGAGTTTTAAAGTATTTAAATTCAAGTTGAAGTTCTTTAAAAATTTTTATTAATTTATTTTCGATTATTCTCAAGTCGTCTATCATTTTGGGATTATTTTCGATGATTTCTAGCGCTTTTTTTACCCCTGCACAGACATTAGGGGGTAGTGATGTGGAAAATATTAAACTCCGCACTTTATTTATCAGAAATTCTATTAGAAGTTCTGTTCCGCATATAAATGCTCCGTACCCTCCCAGTGCTTTTGAAAGAGTACCCATAACAATTATGTAATCCTTATGTTTAAGCCCAAAATAGTCCAATCCCCCCCTTCCTATGGTTGCTGTAGAGTGTGCCTCATCTATGTAAAGTATACAGTCATATTCTTCACATATTCTCGTTAACCTTCTTAAATCCGCTATATCTCCATCCATACTGAAAACCGTATCGGTAACAATTAAAACTTTCCTGTAATTCTTTCTGTTCTTTTTTAAAAACTCTTCTACGCTATCGTAATCCAAGTGCTTGAATACTTTTTTATCAGCTTTTGAGAGTCTAACTCCGTCGATGATGGATGCATGATTGAGTTCATCACTCAGTATTAAATCTCCCTCACCTACTAAAACCTGTATAGCCCCTACATTTGCCAAGAAACCGCTTCCGAAGAGCAGACACTTCTGAACACCTTTAAACTGAGCTAGCTTTTCTTCCAGTTCTTTATGATATTTAGTATACCCTGATACCAGTTGGGAAGCTCCAGAGCCAAGTCCGTAGTCTTTCAGAGCTTTAATGCTCGCTTCGATAACCTCGGGATGTTTTCTCAAACCAAGATAGTCATTAGAACAGAAATCTTTTAAACTCTCTACGTTTATCCTTTCCCTATATAGGTTTTGTTTTTTTATTTCTTCAAGTTCCCTTTTTAGCCACTTCATCTTAAACTAAGAATGGCATTTATATCAGAGCATGTAATATGGGGTTCTGTTCCCTTTACAAATACCATATCAACTCCTTCACAAGTTTCATCGGCTATTACCAGGTCTTTAGGATTAATCTTCACTATTATGTTTTCAGGTGGTAGCTCGAAATCTTCTTCAGGGTACATTTCTGTAATTACCTTCATATAGTCTATCCATATCGGCAATGCTACCCTTGAACCAGCCATATGCTTTCCGAGGGATTTCTTTACATCGTAACCGACCCAGACGCCCGTGACTATATGGGGAGAAAATCCTATGAACCAAGCGTCGTGATAATCATCCGTGGTTCCGGTTTTACCGGCTACTATACTTTTCATAGAACGAGCTCTTATACCCGTACCTTCAAGGACTGCAGCTCTCAACATATCAACCAAAACTCTCGTTTCGGGTTTAGGTAGAACTTCTTTACACTGGGGCTTGTTTTCTTCAAGAATCTTTCCATCGGCACTCACTATCTTCTTTATAAAGAAAGGTTTACACTTAGTTCCCAAATTTGCAAATACTTGATAGGCAGATGTGAGTTCGAGAAGTGTTACTTCAACAGTTCCAAGAGCTAAAGAATAGTATGGTTTTAAATTATCGAGACCTACTTTCTTTCCAACATCGAGAACGATTTCAAAACCTATTTTATCCAGTAAGTTCACTGCTGCAGTGTTGATACTACGAGCTAAAGCGTATCTTAATGTCACTCTTCCGTACTCCTTTTCGTCATAGTTTTTAGGAATCCAATCTTCTCCTCTTGAAGGGTCGTAGTAAGGTTTTGGAGAAGCATCTATGGTTGATATTTGGGTCATACCTTTAAGGAGAGCCCCCATAAAAATTATAGGTTTTATAGCAGAGCCGGGTTGCCTTAAAGCTTTAGTTGCCCTGTTGAATTGAGAGTAAAGATAGCTTCTTCCGCCTACTATAGCTTTTATTTCTCCTGTTTTTACATCAATACTTACTAAACTTCCCTCTAAATCTGGTATGATTTCTACTTTATTCCCATATAAGTAGCGTACAAAAACGTATTTATGTCCCTTTATGTTTAGATTTTTAATTTCTCCGTGTAATTTTCTCCCGTGTATCTCTACTTTCATAAGATTTCCGTCATACTTTAGTATCTTTGCTATGTACACTTTGCCTCTTTTGAGCTTTTTAAGCTCCTTCTCTTTTTCATAAGCTCTTCTCATATCTTCCTCTGTCTCGGGCAGAAACGGTATTCCTATTATTTTTGCAACCCTGTTTAAACCTTCTTTTAAAGATTTTTCAGCCTGCCTTTGATAATCGATATCTATGGTAGTGTATATTTTCAGTCTCCCCTTATATGCAAGTTCTCCGTACTTTTTAAAGACATACTCTTTTACCATATCTAGCAGATAATCGGAATATTTATACTTATTCTCCTTCTTGACAATCAGAGGTTTATTTATAGCCTCTTCGTATTCTTCTTGGGTGATAAATCCCTCTTCATACATTCTTTTTAGGACAAAGTTTCTCCGTTCAAGTGCTCTGTCAGGATGATAGAAAGGATTGTACTTTGCAGGAGCTTTTGGTAATCCTGCCAGAAGTGCAGCCTCTTCTAAGGAAAGTTCCCAAACATGTTTACCGAAATAAACCTGAGATGCGGCCTCTACACCGTAGCTACCGCTTCCAAGATATATCTGATTCAAATACAGCTCCAAGATTTTTTCCTTGTTAAAGTTCCTTTCGATTTTTATAGCAAGAAGTGCTTCTTTTAATTTTCTCTCAAAAGTCCTTTTAGGAGTAAGAAACAGGTTTCTAGCTAATTGCTGGGTTATGGTACTTCCTCCTTGAACTATTTTACCCGCTCTATAGTTAGCTAGTGCAGCCCTTAGGATGGCTAACGGGTCTACTCCGAAATGATGCCAGAAATTCCTGTCTTCTACCGCTATAAAAGCGTTTATCACGTGATTAGGAATTTTTTCCAACGGGACGTAAAAGCGTTTTTGGGTTCCTATCGTTCCGTAATATCTTCCCTTTGTATCGTAAACCTCCGAAGCTTGGGGAGGTGTCCAGGTTTCAAGGAGTTTAGGGTCCGGTAGGTTTTTGTAAATAGTGTAAAGAAAGACAATAAAAAGTAATAATAAAGTCCCTAAGCCTAGGAATATTTTCTTTACCATAGCAAATTAAATAAATATATTACTCTTTGTCTAAAATAAAAACTCAAATAAAGAAAGAAAAAAATTGTAAGCCAACAAATCAGATAAAGATGAAATGAGTTTAATTTACATTTGGTTTCGGAGTGTTCTCGGCAGATGCAGGAAGAACCGGAACCTCTAAAGCGTGCTTCGGTATTTTTCCGGTAAGTGCTTTTAGGAATGCTACTATATCTTTAACCTGTTGGTCAGTTAGCTCTTTTCCAAGTTGAGTTTTAGCCATAATTCTAACAGCGTCTTCTAAACTCCAGACGCTTCCATCGTGGAAATAGGGATATGTATGTTCTACATTTCTCAAAGATGGAACCTTGAATACAAACATATCTTCTTCTTTTTTGGTTACCCCGAATCTTCCGAAGTCTACTTTTATCGTAGGTTTATCCTTTAGAACATATGGATATGTAACTTTCCAATAATCCGTAATTGCTCCGAATTTTGCAAACATATGACCTCCCACTCCTGCACCGTTATGGCAACCGGCACATCCGACTTCAATGAATGTTTTTAGTCCTCTCTTTTCTTGTTCGGTAAGAGCGTTGGTATTTCCTTTTAGAAACTCATCAAATCTGGAAGGAGTCATTAAAGTTCTTTCAAAAGCTCCGATGGCTTTTCCTATGTTTTCATACTTTAAGGGCTCATTATCGTTTGGGAATGCCTTTTTAAACAATTCAACGTACTCAGGTATGGATTTGAGAGTCTTTACGACATTTTCCTCTGTATTGGCCATTTCAATTGGGTTTAATATAGGACCTAAAGCTTGTTCTTCAACGTCTTTTGCCCTTCCATCCCAAAACTGGGCTATGTGTATTGCAGCGTTGTATACCGTCGGAGCATTTCTGGGACCTATAGCCCATCTGTGTCCTATAGATGTAGGCAAGTTATCCACACCGTACCTTGCAAGGTTGTGGCAAGTATTACAACTAATAAGTCCGCTTTTAGAAAGTCTGGGGTCATAATAGAGCATCTTTCCGAGCTTGACTTTTTCGGGGGTAATTGGGTTTTCAGGATTTTCAGCTACCTCAGGTAAAGGTTTAAAGAATTGTTTTGCAAGTTTGAGGAGTTCCATATCTTCTTTAGATGCTTTTTCCGCTGCGGCAATACCTACTCCTGTAAATATTGCCATAAAAAGTACCAATTTTCTCATAGCACTTACCTCCTATTTGAGAATTATTATCTTTTAATTATTATATCAAATTTTTCCAAACTCCACCTGATACTCTCTTCATAGGAAATAGGTTTTCTTTTGCAAATTACTTTTATTCCTTGAGGTTCTGCTCCGTCGGCAATAACTCCGCAAATGTTTGGTTTCCACATCATCTTCATCTGGTCAGAGGAGAAAGGAGGAGGTTCTAAGATTTTCTCAATTATAAGTGCAGTGTAATACATAAGCCGCTTTGGTAAAGGAACCATAAAAACTTTTCTATTCCAATGGGAAAAAATATCCCTGAGAAGTTCTTTAAAGCTAACTACCTTTGTACCACAAAGCTCGTAAATCCTTTTATCAGTTTCAGGATTTCGCAGAGCTTCTATATAAGCACATGCAACATCTCTTACATCTACAGGTTGGAAAAGATACCTTCCGTAATCCGGAAGGGCTATTATCGGAATATACTTCGTAATTTTATACATATCAAAGAAGAGTTTTTGTTCTGGGCCTAAAATAAGTGAAGGCCTAAAAATTGTATAATTCAACCCTGAATTGATTACTTCCTTTTCCGCCAATCTTTTCGTCTGGTGATACCAAGAAGGAGCTTGATTGTGAGTTCCCAAAGCACTCATGAAAAGAAACTTTTTTACACCTATCTCCTTTGAAATTTCGATTAGATTCCGTGTAAAAATATAATGCACTTTGTAAAAGGTTATACCTTTACTGGGAAGTTCATAGAGTATACCTATCAGATGTATTACAAAGTCAGGTTTTATATCTTCTAGTACTTTTCTTATAGAGGATTTATCCTCGAAGTTAACTTTGAAACCTTTAACCTTTTCACCGAACAGGTTTTCCAATTTTTTGAGATTTCTTACTCCCGCATAAACTTGATATCCGTTATTCAATAATTCTTCTACTATATATCTTCCGACAAAACCTGTGGCTCCTGTTATAAAAACTTTCATTTACTTAACCCTCCGAAGAAGTTTTTTACCTTTTTGACAATTTCTTCTACTGAG
>DQVZ01000068.1 GCA_015661465.1 Aquifex aeolicus | reverse complement strand
CTCCGAACTTATGTTGGTTACAAAAGTGGATTTATTGCCTTATATGGATTTCAATATAGAAAATGCTATCTCTTCCGCAAAAAAAGTTAACCCCAAAATTGATATTATTAAGGTTTCCTCCAAAACTGGGGAAGGTATGGAATTATGGATAGATTATCTAAGATTTAAATTAAAAATCTTGAGAAACTCTTTAAATGAGACGTCTAAGGGTAAAACTTAAGGGCGCTGTCCAAGGTGTAGGCTTTCGTCCCTTTGTCTACAGACTTGCTAAGAGCTTAGGGTTAAAGGGATATGTAATAAACGACTCTAAAGGTGTAGAGATAGAGATTGAGGGAGAAGAAGAAGGGCTTGCTAAGTTTCTTTTAAAACTCTCTAAAGAGAAACCACCACTGGCCAGAATATATTCTCAAGAAATACTTTACCTAGAACCTATAGGTTATAGTGATTTTGAAATAAGAAAAAGCAACGAAGAGGGAGAAAAAGAAGTTTTAATTCTCCCTGACATAGCCACATGTGAGGATTGTCTTAAAGAACTTTTTGACCCTTCAGATAGAAGGTGCTTATACCCCTTTATAAACTGCACTAATTGTGGCCCGAGGTTCACCATAATAGAGAAACTTCCTTACGACAGAAAAAACACAACTATGAAAATCTTTAAGATGTGTTCCGATTGTGAAAAGGAATATAAGAACCCTCTCGATAGAAGATTTCACGCTCAGCCAAACGCTTGTCCTAAATGTGGTCCTTGGGTAAGTCTTTACGACACTCAGGGAAATTTAGTTGCAGAAAAGGAAGAGGCGCTCTCTATGTTGATAGAAGAAATTAAAAAAGGAAAAATAGTGGCTGTAAAAGGTATAGGAGGATTTCACTTAGTATGTGATGCTACAAATGAAGAAACAGTTAGACTTTTAAGGGAAAGAAAAAGAAGACAGGAAAAACCTTTTGCAGTAATGTTTAGGGATTTGAAGCAAGTTGAAGAATATGCAAATCCGAGCGAATTGGAAAAAGCGCTATTGTTATCTCCCGAGAGGCCTATAGTTCTTATTGAAAAGAAAAAAGAACTGGCTCCCTCTGTATCGCCCGGATTGAAAAGAGTAGGAGCTTTTCTCCCTTATTCACCTATTCACCATATAATTCTGAGAGGTCTAGATTTTCCTGTTGTTGCAACTTCAGGGAACCTATCCGATGAACCTATAGTAAAAGACAACCAAGAGGCTCTCGAAAAACTTGTAAACTTTGCAGATTTTATACTAATACACAATAGAGATATAAAAAGGAGATGCGATGACAGTGTTATGAAAGTAATTGGAGGCGTTCCCACACCTATAAGACGTTCCCGCGGATATTCTCCACTACCTATTGAGCTTCCCTTTAGTCTTCCTAGAAAGGTTTTGGCTGTTGGTGGAATGTTGAAAAATACATTTGCGATAGGTTTCGGGAACAAGGTATTTCTAAGTCAACATATAGGTGATGTTGAAAATTTAACGACTCTGAAAGTATTTGAGGAAAACATCTACGATTTTATGAAACTTTACGAATTCAAACCGGAGGTTATAGTTTGTGATAAGCATCCGCGTTATGAAACAACAAGATGGGCTAAGTGGTTTTCAGAAAAGGAAGGTATCCCGCTTATAGAAATTCAACACCATTATGCTCATATTCTCTCATGTATGGCTGAAAACGGAGTAAAGGATAAAGTTCTTGGAATAGCGTGGGATGGAACAGGCTATGGGGATGATGGTACTCTTTGGGGTGGGGAATTCTTAATTGCAGATTACAGAAATTACGAGAGAGTATTTAATTTCAAACCTTTTAAATTAATAGGTGGCGAAAAGGCCGTAAAAGAACCGAAACGTGTAGCTTTGTCTATTCTTTTTGAAATATTCGGAAAGGAAGCCACAGATTTGGAAATACCTACTCTAAGAGCTTTTGAAAAAAATGAAGTAGAAGTTCTATATAAGGCTTGGGAAAAGGGAATAAATTCACCTTTATCCTCTTCTGTGGGCAGACTCTTCGATGCCGTTGCTTCCATCTTGGGAATACGTCAAACCCTTTCTTACGAAGGTCAAGGAGCTATGATGATAGAGGATTTGTACGACTATACTGAAAAAGACCACTACGGTTTTACAATAAGAGGAAACCAAATAGACTGGAGAGAAATATTTTATGAAATTCTAAAGGAAAAGGATAAAGGAAAAGCAGTAAGTAAATTCATAAACACACTTGCAAACATATGCTTAGAAATAGCAAAGGATGTAGGTATACAAAGGATATGTCTGTCCGGTGGTGTTATGCAAAATAACCCATTAGTTTCAAGAATAAAGGAACTATTGGAAAAAAAAGGTTTTAAAGTTTATACTCACCAGAAAGTACCACCCAACGACGGAGGAATAGCGTTAGGTCAAGCAGTATATTCTGTGGATGCTGAGAAATAGACTAAGGAAGGGCGAGAGAAT
>DQVZ01000101.1 GCA_015661465.1 Aquifex aeolicus | reverse complement strand
CTTTTTCTATTAGGAATTTTAACTTGAAATATTTAAAGTAAGATATGCCGAAAGTCATAAATATCCTAAAATAATATTAGGAGGGTAAATATGGAAAAAAATATGGCTTTGTGGGACAGAATTGTAAGGGTTATACTGGCAATAATCTTCTTATACCTTGCCATTACAAATGGTGGGGTTTTCTGGGTTCTTGGTATAATCGGTATAATATTTTTGGCAACCTCAGCAATAGGATTTTGTCCACTTTATAAGGTAGTCGGTTTTCGAACCGGGTGAAGGTGAAGGTTTTAGGTATTGACTACGGGACTAAAAAAGTAGGTCTGGCAATAGGAGATGAGAAGTTAAGATTAGTATCTCCTAAAGGAACAATAAGTGTAAGTAATGCTATTGATAAGATTAAGGAAATTATTAAAAAAAGTAAAGTAAAGAAAGTTGTAGTAGGTTACCCGCTTACTCCTAGCGGCAAGGAAGGGCAAAGGGCTAAATTGGTTAAAAAGTTTATTGAGAAATTAAAACGAGAAATCCCAGAAGTGGAAGTAATTCTGTGGGATGAAAGGTGGACTACAGATGAAGCTATGAGAAGATTAGAAGGATTACCTTATAAAAAAAGGAAGGCACTAAAGGATACTATATCTGCAATGATAATACTGGAGGAATATTTAGGTATATCTTATTACTGACTTTGCCTTTATCTCTTTGTATAATTTTCCTATGGCTGAGAAAAAGTGGAAAACAGCTATATCTACCCATATTAACCATGAGCCTTATATAAGAGGTTACAGACTCCTTGACCTAGTAGGAAACCTGACTTTTTCAGAGGCCATTTATTTACTTCTCAAAGGAGAACTTCCATCGGAAGCGGAAGCCAAAATGATGGATGCGATATTTGTATCTGTAATTGAACATAGCATAGCTCCTCCTTCCGTAATATCCACAAGAGCTGTAATAAGCGGTGGAAACTCTCTTAACGTAGGTGTAGGGGCTGGTATTCTCGCATTCGGAAGTTCCCACGGAGGAGCCCTTGAAGATGCAATGAAATTTATGCAAGAAGGAGTTGAAAGTGGAAAACCTGTGGAGGAAATAGTAAAGGAGTATCTCTCCAAAAAGAAACCAATTCCCGGATACGGTCATAGATACTATAAGGAGTACGACCCAAGAACAAGAAGACTTTTTGAATTGGCGAAAAAGTACGGTTTCTGCGGAAAGCACTGTGAATTTGCTCAAGAAGTTGAGGAGGAAATTTACAAGCAGAAAGGTAAGAGGATTGTCTTGAATGTAGATGGTGCCATTGCAGCAATTACCTCCGATATGGGCTTTGACTGGAGACTAGGTAAAGGTTTCTTCATAATCGGAAGAGTACCAGGACTGGTAGCTCACGCATATGAGGAACTTACCCAAGAAAGACCTTTCTCCAAGAGACTTTCCGAAGACGAATATGAATATACCGGAGTAGAGCCAAGGAAGTTACCTGAGGATAAAATGAAAATATGAGAAATATCCTTACCGCATTTCTCGCTCTTATACTTTTCGGATTACTGGTTTATATTGGAATTGAGCAGGATAAAGGACTATATAAATCTCAGAGTTCATTGATAGGGAAACCGCTTCCAGATATAAAACTCAAAACCTTTGAAGGTAAAGAGGTTTCCTTAAAAGAGTTTCACGGGAAGGTAGTTCTTATAAATTTTTGGGCTACCTGGTGTCCACCGTGCAGGGAGGAATTTGGATTATTTAAAAAGTTATATGAAAAGTATAAAGATAGAGGATTTGTAATCCTTGCTATAAACACTGACCCTGAAAATTTAGCAGAATTTCTCAAGGAATACCAGCTCCCGTTCCCTGTTTTAATAGCGAATGACGAAGTTATGGAGATTTTTCCTCTGCAGGGACTTCCCACCTCGTTCCTGGTAAACAGAGAAGGAATTGTAGTAAAAGAGAGGAAGGGAATATACAGGGAGCTCGAAAAGGACTTGGAAGAAATCCTTTAAATGTTACATGTATGATATTATTTTAAGTGGTTATGAATGGGAGCTTAAAGAAGTATCTTGTAGCTTTAATTTTCTTCGGTATAGCTCTCCTGTCAATGTTATATACAGTTTACAACTATTTTAAATATCCCGAGAATAGAGAAAGATTTGTTGAAAGATTAAAGAACGCAAGAACTACAAATCTCTTCCATGAAATGAGAGAAATGAGAATGAAAAAAGGAGGAGAAAATGAATCAATCGGAGTTTCTGAGGAATAGCCCTCTAAAAACTCTGTTACTTGTATCAGTAGTATTAACCTATGTTTTAATGGTTTTTGGAGGTATTGTAACATCTACCGGTTCCGGGCTCGGATGTCCTGATTGGCCTCTGTGTCATGGACAGTTGCTTCCTTTCCAACTTAAAGAAGAAATTCCAACACCTCCGGCTCCTGTAATAGCTCCCACTCAACTCCAACCATGGATAGAGCAAATTCACAGAATTCTGGGAGGTCTGACGGGTTTAGTGCTTTTAACAACTCTTTTTTATGCCTTTAAAAGAGGAACATCTTTTATAAAAAAAGCTTTGGTTCTTATTTTTCTAGCCCTTGTATTTGAAGCTCTTCTCGGGATGAGAGTAGTTGTAACGGAGGCTCCGTTACTTAGACAATTACTCGATTATATATACACAACATCCCACTTAATACTTTCCGTATTTATACTATCCACAATAACTGTGGCTTATTACTATGTGAAGTTTTACGGAAAAAAGCCTAAAGAATACATTCCTTATGGAGAAGCCCTTTACCTTGCAACCATGTTCCAAATACTCTTAGGTATATTTGTAAGATATGTAAAAACCTTGGAATACAACCAATTTGTTTATTATCTGCACATTACTTATGCGGCTTTTCTCGTAATACTTTCCTTGTTTATAATGTTTAAAGAATTAAACAAATATTCAGTAATCACCTTCCTACTCATGGTTGCTCAAATTTTAGCTGGGATTGCAACAGTAGTTTCAGGCTTTTTCCTACCTTATCTATTTCTACATATAGCTATAGGTTTCTTTATAGTTGCTTGGGTTTCCTATCTTGTTGCACCTTCTGTTTTAAAAACTTATACAGAATTTAGAGGGGTAGTGCATGAGTGAGAAGGCGTTGATTTATCAAAATGTTCTGAGGGAATATTTAGTTCTAACAAAACCCGGTATAGTTTCCTTGGTCCTCATAACAACGCTTGGAGGAATGTATTTAGGGTCTAGGGGGGATTTAGCTCCAAATCTCGTATTCTGGACTTTAATGGGTACAGGATTGGCAGCAGCAGGTTCTGCAGTCCTTAACATGGTTATAGATAAAGATATAGATAAGTTAATGGTAAGAACTGCAGAAAGGCCAATTCCGAGAGGTACGGTAAATCCTTTTAAAGCATTAATATTCGGTATAGTTCTACAAATTCTATCCCTCGCTATAATGATAAGCTTTGTGGGGTTTCTTCCTGCATTTTTGGTTGCTTTAGCCTCTTTCTCCTATGTAGTGCTGTATTCTTTACTCCTTAAACGTAAAAGCCCTCTGGCTACGGAAATAGGAGGAATATCGGGAGCCCTTCCACCTGTAATAGGTTATGTAGCTTCTTCCGGCGTCGTGGATATTAATGCAATAGCATTATTTTTGCTAATGTTTATGTGGCAACCGCCTCATTTTTGGGTATTGGCTTTAAAATACAGAGAGGACTACAGGAAGGCAGGAATTCCAACACTGCCGGTAGCGCGCGGAATATTTATAACTAAACTAAAAACTTTGGTTTACACTGCTTCCCTCTTCCCTATAAGCTTAATACCTTACTTTACCGGTATGGTTGGGGAAATTTACTTTATTACAGCACTAATTATGAATATCCTATATTTAGGATTAACTCTCAAATTCTTCTTATCTAAAAAAGAAGAGAGCATGAAGTTATTTTTCTTCTCCATCTTATACCTCGCAATCCTTTTCGGAATGATGATCGTTGATATGGTGAAGTAGTATGCTATGGTTCTTCCTCTTTCTTTTATCTATAGCTTTAGGAGGCTTTTTTGCACTTCTTGTAGCAATAGCAAGAACTCCAGGTCTTTCAAATTTTTTTCCTCCGGAATACTTCTATCACGGCCTAGTAGGACACGTAGATTCTGCACTCATAGTAGGGTTATATTCCTTTTTAATCCTTTTATGGCATAGAGTATTTAAGAAGAAAGACCACATTTACACCTTTATCCCTGCATTACTCGGATTTGTGCTGATAGCTTTACCCGCTGTATTCGGATTCGGTCAAGCTTTATGGAATAACTACGTCCCTACAATTATTCATCCCCTCTTTTTTACAGGTATAGCACTATTCTTCCTTTCCGTATTCTTAAACAGCATACGCTTCTTACCTCAAGCTATAAGGAACTTCTACTTGGGAGATACCCTTGAAGCTATCCTTTCCACTACGGTTATAAATTCTTTTATACTTCCTTTAAATTTGTTGTTTTCATATTTTACTATTACCGAGAAACAAAGCCCCTACGAATACTACGAAGCCCTATTCTGGTTTCCTGGACATACCCATCAATTTGTAAATGCCGGCTTTTTAATATCTGTATGGTTATTACTCCTTAATAGAAGAGTTATAAACTTAAGGTTTATAAATTCCTTCCTTGTAATATTCCCTATAACTTACTTTATAGCTCAGTTTTTCCTTAATCCTTTAAGTGAAGAGGCAAGAGCTATTACTACATGGGGGTATGCCGTAGGGATAGGTGTTCCGACGATTCTTTATGGGGTAATTAGTCTTACTTCAGCTTTAAAAGAAGTGAATTTCTACAGAGCAGTTGTTGTACTATCGGTTTTTCTTTACCTTGTCGGAGCAGGAATGGGCTATATGATTGTAGGAATGGATACCAGGGTACCTGCCCACTACCACACGGTTATAGCCAGCTTACTCGTAGGTGTTATAGCTTTTACTTTTGAAATTTTACGGAACTTTAATTATCTAAAAGATTTAAGTAAGTTTGCAAAAAGCATTCCCTTCTTCTACGGTTTCGGAATGCTACTTTTTACATTAGGACTATTCTGGGCCGGTTTTTTCGGAGCTCCGAGGAAAACACCCGGAACAGATTACATACATAACTTTAAGGTTTACATTTTTATGATACTCATGGGTATGGGCTCGATCTTGTCAGTAATAGGAGGTGCTTCTTTTGTCCTTTACGTTATCAAAACCGTTTTAGGGAGAAAAAACTATGAGGAAGAGGGAAGAGAGTGAAAAAAGGTTTAGTATAGTCTTTGCCATTATATTAGCCTTTCTCGCGATTATGACTTACGTTGTAGTCTTAATTGCAGCATATTTGTTAAAATAAGCTAACTATGTCTATGTATGAAATCTTAACGTTATTAAGCCTAATAACAATAGGTCTAAGTGGTTTATTGATACTAACGGGTTTGGTTTTAATAAAGTTAGGAAAAAAAGAATGGCATAAAAAGGCTATGCTAACTGCTTCTTTTTTGGCTCTGATATTCGTAATCCTTTATTTAATAAAATCCTCAATATATCCTCCCAAAAAGTATACAGGTGAACATAAAGAGCTTTACTTTTTTGTACTATGGTCTCACACTATTCTTGCAATAATTAACTTTCCATTGGCAGTTTATACGGTTTATTTAGGACTAAAAGAAAAGTTTGAGAAGCACAGGAAAATAGCACCTATCACCGCTATAGTTTGGATTTACGT
>DQVZ01000025.1 GCA_015661465.1 Aquifex aeolicus | reverse complement strand
GTCGCAGAAAGGTTTAAGGATTTAAATCTTTCAAGCATAATATATGACCAAATTAAAGCTGAGGAAGAAAAACAAGAAAGAAAGGTAATTCCATTCCCTCAAAGCGTTTACGAAGTACTAAAACCCTACGAGGAAGTGCGATTTGCAGCACAAACGAAAGCATATCTCAAAGGCAAAAACTGGATAGGAGCAATTGAAGAAAACACACTAATCTTATACCTCCCTGCTGAAATTATTGGAAAAGGTATAAGAATTACCTTGAAAGGTGAAGAGATATATAGAGGAAAAGCGTTTGAAGAAATAAGGATTGAAAACTTTCCAAGTTTAAAATCCTACGAATTTCTGGAGAGGGAGCTAAATGTGGAACTTCTACAAAATTAACGATAAACACTTTAAAGAATTCCTTTGGAACGGGAAGCTTGATGAGAACTTAGACGATATACTTTTGCAGTTTCACAGACTCTCTCCCGCGAAACAGTTTGAATTCATGCACTATGTAAAGGAAAAAGAAAAATATTTGAGTATTGAAATTCTTCAAAAAGTGTTCAATGTAGATTATAACGATGCTAAAAGTTTTCTCACAAATTCTTACAGGATAGTAAATATACCAGCTGTTGATGAAAATGAAGGAAAACTAGTAAGGGCAATTTTAATAAAAGGATTAAGCAGTGTAATAACCAATATGGAACATTTGAGAAGTTCCCTAGAAACTATAAGAGAATTTTTAAGGGAAGGTTTCGGGGCAATTTTTGAAGAAAAGTTCTTGGGTGAAAGCTTTATGCTTCCCGTCGCTGTAGGGCTATATATTGAAAGAATACCCGAAAACTTAGTTTTCACAGGAAAAATAAATAAGGAGGGAAATATATACGATGTTGACGAAATTCAAAAGAAAATAAAACTTGCCCAGAAGCATAACCTCAGACTTGTTACCCCGATCCATTTAAGCAACTTAAAAGAGGTAAAAAACTGGCTTGATGCTCAAAAGTATGACCTTCCTTTTTATATAACAAAAACCTTAGACAACTATAAAGGGGAGTTTAAAAGCTTTCTAAGCAGTGTACAAATAGAAAACGTTGAAGACGTTTTGAAAATGTTAAAAATCTTTAACGATATCAAAGAAGAAGATTTACTTTTGATAACGGGTAGGATAAAACCAGAAAAAGAGGAATGGGAGAGGTATGCAAAGGAATTTTTTAAAAGAATTAAGAGGATTGAGGAGGTTCTTGAAGGAAGGGAGTTAATGCACTTTGCGATAAACGGAAGTGCTGCTTTTTCACTTGCATGCGGCATGCTTTTCGGAAGTCAGAAACCCTTCTACTTTTACCACTATCAAAACGGAAGATATCACACATTAAAGGTTGAAAATGTCAGATACCTAAAGGAAAGAATAAGAAATTATTCATGTATAGATTACATCTATGAAGAAAATTCAGACAAGCTCGCTATCATTCTTGCAATGGCTTCCCACGAAGCGGAAGCAGATGCAAAGGCATTTACGCAGGAAACAGGGATGTCTTACCTGATAGTGAGACACAAAAAAGCAGGCAATATTCCTGTTGAAGAAATGATTGAAGTAGCAAGAGAAACGGCAAGCTTAATTCAGGATATAAGAAGGGAAAGAAGTTTTAAAGAATTTCATTTCTTCCTCTCTTGTCCCGTTTCTATCGCATTTATGCTTGGTGTAGCGTTTGGATATTACAGTCCCGGATACATATACAACTATGAAAAACCGAAATATGTAAACGTTTTAAGCATAGAAAGCATCAGAGAGATAAGGGAGGAAGAAAGTAGTGAGATTTATAGTAAGGCTTAAGAGTGATAAGCCTTCAGATATAAGCATTGATTACAGAAGGAGATTTATATCTTTTTTAAAAAATGTTTTCGAAGATAGTTTTAATTCCTTTAATGGAACGAAACCTTATGTTTTTTCCGTGTTTTTTGGAAAAAACACAAGAATTGAGAAAGACAAGGTAAAAAACGTTGAAACAATAAATTTTAGATTTTCTACAGGAGATTTCATCGTGGCTGTTAAATTTTACAACGGAGCTTTGAGGTTAAAAAAGGAAAACTACTTACACAAGATTGGAAGTGAAAATTTTAAAATTGAGTGGATTAAAAAAGAAGATGAAAAGGAAATTACCGGAATTTTTAAAACGCTTTCCCCTGTAATTGTGGAAAGAATAGGATACAAAAATGGAAAAGATATGGAAGAAAGGTATGTAGTTCCTAATGAAGATGATTTCGAAATTTCTTTACTTGAAAACATTTTACGGAGACACAGAAGCATTTATGGTAAAGATTTAAGTGTAACTACTTTCAAATTCAAGGAAATAAAAGTTAAAAAAACTTATGTAAAGCATTACGGGGGGTATTTAAAGTGCTTTTTAGGAAAGTTCAAGATAGAAACCGATTCAGAAGAACTTTTAAAGTTCATATATGACTTCGGATTGGGATTAAGAACCGGGCAAGGATTCGGATACTTGGACACCTTGAGGGGGTGGTCAAATGATAACAAATGTTTGCAAGCAGAATTTTAAACAGTTTGCGGGAGGTGGAATACAATGTTAGAAAAACTTGAGTATGAACTTGAGTTTATAACTCCTGCATTTATAGGAGGAGCTAATTCCGATGAAGTTTCAGAACTTCGGCCGGCAAGCATGGTGGGAATGCTAAGGTACTGGTTCAGGGTTATCGTAGGGGCTTTTGTTGAGAGTACGGAAGAACTTTTTAAACTTGAAAGCGAGCTTTTCGGAAATCAGGAAAAAGCGGGGAGGGTATGGGTAAGGGTTTTAAATCAAGGAATATCTACTGAACGTAAGGAATACGTTTTGAATGAGAGATATGAAAGATATTTGTTTGGCATAAAGAACGGAATTTTAATAAAAAAAGGTTCAAAATTCAAATTAATAGTTTTTACTCCCAAAAAGTATAAAGAATTTACAGATTACTTGATTAGATTTACTCTTACATTCGGAAATTTGGGGTATAGAGCAAGAAAAGGTTTCGGAAGTATGGATTTTGACCGAAAAATAGAAGAGATAGATATAAAGTTTATAAAAAATCTGTTGAGAAATACTTTTGATAAGGATAAAAGGTTTGAATTCACAAGAAACAAGGAATTTCCGAATATAAGTAATGCAATTTTCTTAAAAAAGAAAAGAATTGCAAGCAACGAGCTTGAAAATCTCGGAAGAATTTACTATACATTTAGAAGAAACGGAAGAGAAAATTATAAAACTGTCGAGTATTTTACTTTCATAAAAGATTTTTTAAAGAATCAAGGTATAAGAAGGATAGAAATAAAAAACCATATGTTTGGACTTCCAATTATGTATACAAGTAGAAGTTTAAGTTGTAAAAAGAAAATTAAAGGTAGGGAAAAAACTATAAAAGCCCAGGCTCAGCTGAATTGGATTCAACAGGTTAAGAATGAAGGGAAAAAAGACAATCGCAGACCCGCACCTTTCTGGATATCAATAAAAAGAGAAATGGCTTATGCTGTTTTGTTTACTTCAGAGTTTCTTCCTAAAGATGCGGAAATCATACTTACAGCAAAAGGAGAATTCTGGGAAAAATGCAAAAAATCCAATTCACCACTTACAAAAACTATAAATAATGTTAATTTTGATTACTCCATTTACTCCATTGTTGAAAACTTCTTAAATAGAGCAGGTTTTACAGAGAAATTATTCGATTTCAGGGAGGTGAAGGATGCAAAATGAAAAACTCCTTATCTTCACATTTTCTCCGGTTCAAGGCTTTATTTTAACCGCAAGAAAGCCGAGAGACCTATTTACCGCAAGTTACATAGTCTCGTACCTTACGGAAGAACTGATAAGGAGGACTAAGATAAAGGAAAAGGTCATTTATCCGCAATTAAAATGTGAAAATTTGACCCTTGCAAATTACCCGAACAAATTCATAGCACTTGTAGAGGAAAATATATGCGAAAAGTTAAAAAAGGAATTTGGAAAAATATGGGAAGGGATATACGAAAGTGTGTGGAGAGGTCTTAATTTAGAACTGAACGAACAAAAGGAAAAAGTATATAAGCAATACCTCAAGCACGTAAAAAACTACTTTACCGCATTCTGTGAATGCACCGAATTAGTTTCCGAAGAAGAATGGAAAAAAATCCTTGAAATACCCGAAAAAGAGTTAAAAGACTTAAAAGCTAAAGACAATTATGCCTACACTTATGACCTTACTGAACGAATTTTGGGAGCTAAAAAGTCGTGGCGTCCCTATAGAAATTTGGTGGACGATTTGGAGTACATTCAAGAAAAGGAAAATGGAGAAAAGAAGAAAGTACACCCCAACGGTTGCACTATGTGCGGGGAGAGGTTGCACTTGGCTTTTGACTGGAAAAATAAAGGCAATGTGTTTAAGAAAGAAGATGAAGACCATATAAGGAAAAATGAAAAGCTCTGCGGTGTGTGTCTGGTAAAAAGATTCGCAATTAAATATTACTTTGGAAAAGTATCAGAGAAATTGAAAAAGTTCTGGAATTTTCCCTCAACGGAAGAGATAGCAGGTATAAAGTTCAAAGAGAAGCTTGAAGAAAAAATTGAAATAAAACCTCATTTAAAAGCAAAATTGGAAGGGCTTTATGAAAAGCTGAAGGATACACCTTACATTCTTAGAGAGGGATTGTTGGGCTACGAAAAAAAAGCTTTGCTCATTGACTCTGAAATATTCAGAAGGGAGGGTTGGAAAGCTCTTTTTAAAGAGGCGGAATATTTGGGGAAACATAAAGAGGATATTGAAAATATTTATAAACTCTTAAAAGAAGAGGGTTTAGAGCATAAAAATCAATACTATTCCATTCTACTTTCGGACGGAGATAGTATAGGAAACTGGCTAGGTATAAAAAGCGACATAAGAAATGAACCTCTTTCCGAAGAATTCCATAAAAAATTTTCGGAAAAGCTCTCAGAATACGCTAAAGATATAACTTCCATAAAAGACTTTACTTACCAGACGATATACGCGGGGGGAGATGACTTTATGGGATTTTTCCATCCGGCGGATGTTGTGGAGTTTGCAAAAATATGTGCAGAAATATTTACCAAGAGACTCAAAGAAAAAGCTTTGAAAACTCCGTCAATAAGCGGTGGTGCGGTAATTGCTCACGTCAAGATAAATCTTCAAGATGTGCTTGAAAAGGCAAAATTTCTTGAAAAAAGAGCAAAATCCGTTGAAGGAAAAGGAGCTTTAGCCGTGGGAGTGATGACCAGAAACGCTTCCCTTACTTACTTTATATCAAAGTGGGAAGATATAGATACGTTTTTCCTATTTAAAGAAGCTTTCAAGAGTAGAGAACTTGGTCAGAATTTCGGTTACGACTTGGCGAAGGTGGCAGTTTATCTCAAAAATCGTAAAGAAGTCTTTTATTCTCTATTAAAAAGGGCTTTGAACAGGAAAGCTAAAGGGGAAATAAAGCCTGAAAATCTTTACGCGAGTGCAGTATGTTTCATAGAGAAAACAAAAACTTACCTGAAGGAAGAAAACCCGATAGAAAACTTTCTCAATCTTCTTTACGTTGCAAGGTTTGTAGCCAAAGGGAGGAGTGAGCTATGAAACTGTTTGAGGTAATACCTCAAAATCCTATATGGCTCGGAGGATTAAAACACATAACGGCAGGAGATGAACATTATATGAGGAGTGTTTTTCTTCCGAATATAATGAGGTTTTTCAAATTTGTAAAAAAAGAAAAGGAAAGGAAGGGAGCATGCTACGGTGTATTTCTGGCAAAAGATGAAAACTTATTACTTCCCGCTCCCGCGGATATAGTAGGAAAAAGAAAAACAGGAGGAGACTGGAGAATACTTAAGCTTGAAGGGAGGATTCCCCTGATCAAGAGAACTCTTGAGGCTTATGAAACAGTAAGCGGTTACTTGATAAAATCTGAGGCTTTTAATAAGTGGATTGAATATAAGAATCTTTCCAACAATGATTTTCAAAAGCTTAACGATTTAATTGATGTTGATCGCAGAACAGGTATAAAGATAGACAGGGAGGAGGGAACCGCAGAAGAAGGATTTCTTTACACTCAAGAGAGAATAAGACTGAAAGAAGGAGTAAAGCTTTTATTCCTTGCACGGGAATGTTATAAAAAAGAAGGCTTCTTCGGAGGGGAGAGGAATCCTGCGACTATAAGGGAAGTTTCAAAAAATTATGAAAAAAGCTTAAAGGAAATTTTTCAAGGAAGTGTAAAGGTGGAAAGAGGGAAAATTTACAGGTTTTATTTAACCTCTCACACTTATCTTAACGCATCATTAGAGGTTGATAGTTTGGAGAAGAATATAACAATAAGAGATTTTCAAGGGGAGAAAATAGATTTTAAAGTTCTCTGGCTTTTTTCAGCCGGAACTGAATTTATATCCGGATTCGGAAAACCCGCCTTGAATATGTTAAAGCCCGGAACCGTTTTCTTATTGGAAGCGTTAGAAAGCGGGAGATTAAACAAACTCTGTCAAATTTTTGCAGAGCCTTTGGTTAATAAAGTAGAGAGGTTTTTAGATTCCGGATGGAACAGCGGACTTCTTATAAGCGAGGGAGGTAGCAACAGCTGAATTACTATGGACAAGGGAAAAGAAAAATGCCAAAGGCTAAAGTTACCATTCAGGCAAG
>DQVZ01000020.1 GCA_015661465.1 Aquifex aeolicus | reverse complement strand
TTAACACTTTAACCTGTGAAGCTTCATCGGGTGGCTCTGGTGGGGTGTCTATACCTCAACACTTAATAGGTTCTGTATTCTAAAATCTCACTATGCTTGGGTTTATTTCAGCTTTCTTTACCGTTATTTTAGCTTTCTTACCTTTTCACTTTTTGAGTTCACCCGAAAGGGGAGATATAGAAATAGTGAAGATAGACTTAAATAAAGTAATCCCTGATATTCCCGAGGATAAAGATATATTGAAAGTTCCTTTAAGATTTCATCTCTCTTCGGACCCTAAAACTCTCAACCCTGCGCTTGCGATGGAAACTTCATCAACAGCTGTGATATCGGATATATTTACTGGCCTTACAAAACTGGATTTAAAAACTATGAGGGTAAAACCCGATTTGGCCGAAAGCTGGGAAGTATCGCAAGAGGGGACTGTTTGGATTTTTAAACTAAAGAAAGGTATTAGATGGAGTGACGGAAAACCTTTTACCGCCGATGACGTTGTATTTACCTTTAACGAGATTTACTTAAACGACAATATACCTACACCTATGAGGGATATTCTCACCATAGAGGGGAAAAAGATAAAGGTTGAAAAACTGGATAACTACACAGTTAAATTTATATTACCCAAACCCTTCGCACCCTTTTTAAATTCTTTAGGAGCGGAAATACTTCCTAAACATAAGCTTGAAAAGTTTGTAAAAGAAGGAAACTTTTCTACTTCTTGGAATGTAAATACTGACCCAAAAGACCTCGTTGGTACCGGTCCATATAAAATAGAGGAATACATAAAAGGACAAAGGGTAATATACAGAAAAAATCCTTATTATTACGAAAAAGATGAAAAAGGAAGAAGGCTACCCTATATAGAGGAAAAGGTTGGGGTTATCATCCCTGACCCTGAAACCGCACTTCTCAAGTTCGTAAATGGAGAAATAGATTACATAAGCGTAAGAGCTCAGGACATAATATTCTTAGCACATCAGAAGAAAAAGGACTTTATAATCTATGACCTCGGGGCTACACCTTCAATTACATTTTTGGTTTTTAATCAAAATCCCAATGCAAAAATTCCCAAATATAAACTAAAATGGTTCAGAAATAAAATATTCCGCATAGCTATTTCCCACGCAATAGACCGGGAAAGTATTGTAAGGTTGGTATACAATGGATTGGCTAAACCTCTATACACTCCCATTACTCCGGCAAACATACCCTACTACGATGAAAAATACTATCCGAAATTCGAATTCAATTTACAAAAATCAAAATATCTCCTGGAAAGTATAGGTTTTAAAGATAGGGATGGAGATGGTATTCTTGAAGACCCTGAAGGTCATAAGCTTGAGTTTACCTTGATAACCAACGCGGGCAATAAGGAAAGAGAAATGATGGGAGCTATAATAAAAGAAGATTTAAAAAAGATAGGAATAAAGGTTCATTTTCAACCTATAGATTTCAATACCCTTGTATCCAAGCTCACCGCACCGCCTTATGAATGGGAAGCTGTTATTATCGGACTTACAGGGTCTATAGACCCTCACTTTGGAAGAAACGTATGGCATTCTTCTGGAACTTTACACATGTGGCACCCAAGACAAAAAAAACCTTCAACCGAATGGGAAAAACAAGTAGATGAACTGATAGATAAAGGAGCTACGGAACTGGACTTTGAAAGAAGAGTGAAGATTTACAAAAAGGCTTTTAAGATAATTACAGAGCAGCAACCAATGATATTTATAGTAGCTCCTAAAAGTATGATTGCAGTAAGAAAGAGTTTAAAGAATGTTTTCCCTACGGTTTGGGGATGGTACGAACCTTTAAGGATTTATTCTATTTCGGATTGACGAGCTATCATTTCGTAAAAATACGTAAACTTGACAGGTTAGTTCACGGGAGATAAATTTATAAAAATAATAAATGTCACGGAAAATAAAGTTAGGCGTATGTTCCCATGAAGATAGGAATAATGTTAGATGGAAAAATTTTTCCAGGAAGTTATCAGATTTATTGAACAAAGAAGTTGAATTAATTTTTTTTAATGACTTTACGGAAGAGAAACGTAAAATTAGAAAGGAAGAGTTTGAATTATACTATGCAAGTCCGGATATAGCTTTAGAACTTTATAAAGCTGGTTATGTACCTGTAGGGAAGTTTCGCGGGCAAAAGGATGAAATATTACTTATAGGCAATAAATATTTTGAAGAAAAGGAATTATACAAGGTTGCT
>DQVZ01000221.1 GCA_015661465.1 Aquifex aeolicus | reverse complement strand
CCACAATCTATGGCGTATTCTATGCTTGCCGGAATGCCTCCTATTCACGGTTTATACGTTGCTTTTATCGCTACTATTGTAGCGGCGATTTTCGGGAGTTCCCGTTATCTAAACACAGGGCCCGTGGCAATGACCTGTTTACTTTCTGCCTCTGTTTTATACGGTATAGGTCTTGAACCCCAAACGCCTGAATGGATTAAATACATGGCACTGTTGGCTTTTATGGTAGGTATTATCAGATTAACGGTAGGTTTACTTAAACTCGGCTTTATAGTAGACCTGATTTCTAATAGCGTGGTTATAGGTTTTACATCCGCAGGAGCTATGGTAATAGCTTTATCCCAGTTCGGACACCTTTTCGGATATAAAATAGAGCGCTCTACCCATATATTTGACGTTGTTATTGATTTAGTAAGTAAATTAGAAATGACAAATCCCTATACACTCGGTATAGGTATTCTGGCTTACCTTATTATTTGGATTTCCAGAAAAATAAGTATTTATATTCCCGGAGCTCTTATTGCGGTAATTGTTACTTCTTTTCTTGTATATCAATTTCAGCTTTATAAATTCGGTGTCGCAATTGTGGGGGATGTCCCTCAGGGGCTTCCGACACCTGAGCCGCCGCCCTTAGATTTTGCAACTATGAGCAAGATGTGGGGAGGGGCCTTTGTTGTTGCTTTTTTCGGTCTCATAGAAGCGGTTGCTATAGCTAAAACCCTCGCGGTACGTGTAGGGGATAAGTGGGACCCGAACCAAGAATTGATTGGACAAGGTATGGCAAATGTAGCGGTTGCTTTCTTTAAAGGTTTTCCTGCTGGAGGTTCTTTTTCTCGCTCATCTCTAAACTTTTCCTTGGGTGCCGTTAGCCCTTTGGCAAGTGTTTTGTCCGGTGCACTCGTGGGTTTCACATTATTCCTACTTGCTCCAGCATTCTATTATCTTCCTAAAGCTTCTCTCGCAGCTATAGTGCTTTCTGCGGTTATAAATCTAATAAGACCTCAAGATATTATTAAGTTATACAAAATTAACAAAGTAGACGGGTTGGTAGCAGGTATAACCTTCGCATCGGTATTCTTTATGGACCTTTGGGTTGCGATTACTCTTGGAGTTTTAACATCTTTGGGAAGTTTCGTTTATAAAACCATGTATCCGAGAATTGTTATTCTTACCAGAGATCCTGTAACGAGAACTTTTGTAAATGCCGAAAAGAAAAAACTCTCAGAATGTCCGCAGATTATGTTTATAAGACCGAATATGTCTATTTACTTCGGAAATGCCCAATTCGTTTACGACTACATTATGGAAAAGGTTGAAGAAGAACTTTTCAAAGGAAGATCACTCAAGTTTGTCCTTATAGATATGGAAGCGGTCAATTACGTGGATGCTACAGGAGCTCAAACAATAGTAAGACTTATAAAGGATTTAAAGGAGAGAAATCTCGAAGTTTCCTTTGCAAATATAGGTTGTGATGTATATCCTATACTCGAAAATGCGGGATTCGATAAGGTTGTAAATCAAAATGTAGTATTCAATGCAAAGGGAGAAGCAATAGAAGAACTCTTCAAGAAATTAGACCATGAATACTGCAGAAATAAATGTGCTTACGCTGTTTTCGATGAATGTCTTGAAGTAAAACCTCCTGAAAAAATTAAAGCTTAAAAGGTTTCTTTGGAATGGTTTGATATTGGTATTGGTGCGGGTGGCGGGAGTCGAACCCGCACGCCCGTGAAGGGCACCGGATCCTGAGTCCGGCGCGTCTGCCAGTTCCGCCACACCCGCTCGGTATATAAAATTTAATTAATGAATCCTTTTGATAGATATTTTAACAAATACGATTCTTGGTACGAAAAACCCTTCGGTAAAAGTGCTTACGATTTAGAAGTAAAGTGTTTAAAGTCATTAATGGAAGATTTTAGTACTTCCCTCGAGATTGGAGTGGGTACTGGACGTTTTGCACACGTCCTCGGAATACAGTACGGAATAGATACCTCAATAAATATGCTAAAAATAGCAAAAGAAAGAGGAGTTAAAGTAGCTCTCGCAAAGGGAGAAAATTTGCCCTTTAAGGATGAGATTTTTGATAGCGTATTTATCATCGTTACAATATGCTTTGTGGATAATCCTCAAAGGGTTATAAATGAAGCCTATAGGGTTCTTAGGGATAACGGAAATCTTTATCTCGGATTGATTCTAAAGGAAAGTAAGTGGGCAAAATTTTATCAAGAAAAGGCAAGCCAAGGACACCCACTGTATAGACATGCAACCTTTTACTCTTTCTTTGATATAAAGAAATTTGTAAAAGGAAAGTTCTCTTTTGAGGTTATTAAAAGCACTTTACTCGATAAGCCTCAAGACACTCAACCGATTAAAAACAGGGAAATAAAATTGGGTTTCTATGAAAATGCAGGCTTTACTTGTTTAAAATTAAAAAAGAAAAAAATTGAAAAAAGAAAGGAAGGCGTGCAGGGGCAGTATTAGAAGGTAAAGACAAACTCTATAGCTACAGTTGTTTTATTATCATCAGTATTGTTTATCACTTTCTTATCCGTGCTCAAATAGGCATATTCAAATCTTATAAATGTATTTTCTGCGGGTTTATATGTGGGCGTTATGGTAAAACTCCACCCGTTATTATCAGTACCTACTGCTCCGCTATATATTCCACTCTTTCCTTCATCAAAGTATTCAAATCTGATAGGAAATGTTAGTTTTCCTTTAGCTAATGACAACTCCGGAACTACGTATAGTGCCAATCCCCAAGCACTGTCATCGTAATCTTTATTCTCGTTTTTGAAATTTTTCTTAGTTTTATCATCCCACCAATGATAATCGAAGTTAACTCCTATTTGTGCAAATGGCACACTTAAGTTGAAAACAATATCTATCAGATTTTTATCTAATCCATCATTTCTATTTGTATAATCGAAATAATTTATAGCTACGTCGGTATTTAAGATATTAATCGATGTTCCTGCAGCAAAGTTATCACCGTTAAACTCTTGGTTATATTCGATGTAAAAACTAAAAGGTATACCAACGAGTTCATTTAGATATAAGTTAGCTCTTATACCTTCATATATTACGGGCTGGGCGTACCATACAACTCCGAGCGTTATATTAGGATTTACATATGTATTCGCAACTTCATAACCTAAATTTGTCGTAAGAACTCCGGCATCTACAGAAATCCCCTTTACTGGTTCAAGAGATGTGTATCCCCAGGCTATCCCGAAACCATCAGATGAAACAAATCCCGATGAAAACTCATAACTTAACGGATTGCCCTGCCCACCATCCCATAATGAAGGTATGAGAAGTGTACCTATCGCCAAATCAAATTTGAGAGATATATTTCCCTCTAAGCCACCTTTAAATCCAATGATACCATTAGATAGCTGAATTCGGTCATCTTTATCACTACTGTTTACCGTATTGTTAGTCCAGAAATATCCTCCCGATACTCCTCCATAGATTTCGATGGGAACTGATGATACAACATTTACTTCTTTCTCTTCACCAAAAGAAAAGGCAGTAATGGCAAAAACCGCAGAAGTAAGTAAAATTTTCTTCATATCAAAACCTCCTTTAAATGTTATAGGCTTTTTCACCGTGTTCTGTGGAATCAATACCTTCAATTTCTCCCTCCTCAGATACCCTCAAACCTGTTAAAAATTTGATAATGAAAAGTATTATGGCAGTTAAAACTCCAGAGTAAATAATCGTTGCAATTACTCCTTCGAGCTGAATGAGAACCTGGGCAGGATTTCCGTATAAAAGACCTTTGGAACCTCCTACCGAAGGATCTGCAAACACTCCGGTGAGAATTGCTCCAACTATTCCCGCCATACCGTGAATACCGAAAACGTCGAGGGCATCGTCATATCCGAATTTAGGTTTGAGGATGGCTACAGCAAAGTAAGCAACTACGGAAGCCAAGACTCCTATAAATATAGCCCCCATTAAATTTACGAAGCCTGCTGCAGGAGTAATTGCTACAAGTCCAGCAATAATTCCGGAGGATATTCCCACAACTGTAGGTTTTCCTGCATGTATCCATTCCGCAAACATCCAGGCAAGAGCTGCCGCGGAAGTTGCTACGGTAGTATTCAGCATAGCCCATACTGCAGTTTCATTAGCAGCTAGAGCTGAACCTGCGTTAAATCCGAACCATCCAAACCAGAGTATTCCGGCTCCGAGAACTACCAGAGGTATGTTATTGGGAATAAGGGATGTATCCTTTCTTCTCCCTAAAATTAAAGCTCCTACCAACCCAGCTATACCTGCGTTTATATGAACTACCGTACCACCTGCAAAATCTAAAGCTCCGTCATTTGCTAAAAATCCTCCTCCCCATACCCAGTGAGCTACGGGAGGGTAAACTATGATACTCCAAAGAGTTGCGAATAAAATCCATGCGGAGAATTTCATTCTTCCTACGTAAGCGCCGCTAATGAGTGCGGTGGTAATAGTAGCAAAGGTTAGTTGGAACATAACATCGAGAAGTGCGGGATAACCTGTATCAGGATTAATGCCGCTAATTCCTTTGGCAAGTATGTACTGGAAGGGATTTCCCATAAATCCTGCTATGTCATCTCCGTAAGCTATAGAGTATCCGATTATTACCCATGTTAGGGTAACTATTGCAAAGGCACTTAAAGACATAGCTATGGTATTTAAGATGCTTTTCGCCTTATCAAGTCCACCGTAAAAGAGTGCTAATCCAGGAACCGTCATAAATACCACTAAAGCTGAAGCCATCAACATCCAAGCTGTGTGCCCGGTGTCAAGTTTTGTACCTTCTTGAGCAAGTGCCGGCAATGCTCCGAACAAAATAGGTATAATAATTCCTAATAACCCTTTAGCCCTCATTTTTGCTCCTCCTTTTTTTACTTTTTAAAAAGATTTTGGAAAAAACGGAAAGTTCCGAGAGTAATTTAAATATCCCAGTAAAGTTCAAATTCTTTTGGATGAGGAATAAACCTTAATTCATCAATCTCGGCCCTCTTGGTTTCTATCCACAACTGTAGAAACTCCTCGGTAAATACTCCGCCTTTTAAGAGGAACTCGTAGTCGTTTTCAAGAGCGTTGAGAGCTTCTTCAAGAGAGCCAGGTAATTGAGGAATACCTTCCAGCTCCTCAGGAGGTAGAGAGTAGATATCCTTGTCAAAGGGCTCTCCTGGGTCTATTTCGTTTTCTATTCCATCTATGGCAGCCATTAGAATTGCTGCGAATGCAAGATATGGATTAGATGTTGCATCTGGAAATCTTACTTCTATTCTTTTTGCTTTCGGATTTTGAGAGTACATAGGTATTCTTATCGCTGCTGATCTGTTTCTTGCAGAATAAGCAAGTCTTACAGGAGCTTCATATCCAGGAACCAATCTGTGATAGGAGTTAATTGTTGGGTTTGTAAATGCCGCTATTGCAGGACCATGCTTTAGAATTCCTCCTATTGCATAGAGTGCTGTTTTGGAAAGTCCTGCATATTCACTTCCAGCAAATAGGTTTTCTCCATTCTTCCATATAGAGAAGTGGGTGTGCATTCCAGAACCGTTATCATTGGGAAGAACTTTTGCCATAAAGGTTGCATACTTTCCATGCTTTGCAGCAACCATTCTAACGATGTACTTGTAAAGGAATAACTTATCAGCTTGGTTTACCAGAGAGTCATACCTTATGTCTATTTCCCCCTGTCCTGCGGTCGCAACTTCGTGGTGATGGAGTTCAACGATTATTCCGAGGTCGGACATTATAGAAACCATTTCGTTTCTAAGAGACATCATCTTATCTACGGGAGGTGCAGGGAAGTATCCTCTTTTATGGGGTATCTTGTATCCGGTAGAAGGAATTTCCCTATTCCACCAACCTTCTTCGGAATCTACTCTCCAAAAAGCGTAATTGGCACCATTTCCAAACTCAACACTATCGAATATGAAGAATTCAGCTTCAGGTCCAAAGTAGGCCGTATCTCCGATACCGGTTTGCTTTAGATACTGCTCGGCTTTTTGAGCAATATATCTGGTATCCCTTCCATATCTTTCTCCGGTTACAGGGTCATAAATATCACATATCATTACGAGAGTTTTAGGTTCAATGAATGGGTCTATAAATGCCGTGTTGGGGTCAGGTTTTGCAAGCATGTCCGATTCGTTAATAGACTGCCATCCCCTAATGGAAGAGCCGTCAAATCCCCTACCATTTTCAAAGGTTTCCTTAGATATTTCGTAAGCAGGGATTGTCAAGTGCTGCCACTGACCAAAAGGATCAGAAAATCTCAGGTCTACATACTGCACGCCTTCCTTCTGAATGAGGTCAAGGACCTCCTCAGGAGTATACTTGGGCATAACACACCTCCTTTATTAAATTTTTTAGATAGCTTGCTCACCTCTCTCACCAGTTCTGATTCTTATTACATCTTCTACAGGAATAATAAAAATCTTTCCGTCCCCTACCCTTCCGGTTTGGGCAGTCTTTACTATAGTTTCAACTACTTTTTCCACGTCTTCGTCTTTTACTACAACCTCAATTTTTACCTTTGGTAGAAAATCAATTACGTATTCCGTTCCCCTGTAGATTTCGGTATGTCCCTTTTGTTGACCGAATCCCTTAACCTCGGTAACAGTCATCCCCCCAATTCCAATTTCAACAAGAGCATCTTTTACTTCATCCAACTTAAAAGGTTTAATGATAGCTTCTATCTTCTTCATCTACCTTCCTCCTAATCTTTATTATGCAAGTATTGTGCCAATTTTGTTGTTTCTATTTATCTTTTCTAATGCTCACTTACTATTTTGTGTTTACAAAATTGTTAACATGTTTACATTTTGGTTAAATAAAATTACTCCTATGGAAAATGCAGCGGTTTGTTTTAAAATGGTTTTAGTAAATAAATCTCAATAATCCAGGAGGTTGAAGATGCCATATAAGCTTCAAGAGAGTTTTCTAAACACAGCAAGGAAGAGAAAGGTTAAAGTATCTGTATACCTGGTAAACGGTGTAAGGCTTCAGGGAAAAATAAGGTCTTTTGACTTGTTTACTATTCTTCTTGAAGATGGAAGGCAACAAACATTGGTATATAAACATGCAATTACTACTATAGTTCCCCATGAAAAGCTTGAGATTGAATTTGAAGAAGCGGGGGTGCCGGGACAAGGTTAAACCATTCCCGGCGGTTTTCCCTTTGATATAACTAACCTTTCTACCGGCTGACCACCTTTCAGATGTTTCTCTACTATTTCGTCAACATCTTCAGGCTTTACTTGACCGTACCAAACCCCATCCGGATAAACAACAACTACGGGACCCATCATACAAGCGTTCATACATCCAGTAGGTGTAATTGCCGTTGTCATAAAGAGTTGAGGGTCTGTTTGTATTTTTTCCATAAAAGCTTGAAATACTTCTCTTGAACCTCTTTGAGCACAAGAACCTTGAGGATGTCCTGGTGGTCTATCCTGTACGCACACAAACACGTGTTTAAACTCTGCCATTCTCTTACCTCCTTTTAGAGAGTTTTTATCCTATAATACACAAAGTTTTTATAGTTTAAAATGAAGTATATCAATGGAAAATTATCCTAAGCTAATAGTTCTATCCGAAGGAGCTGATTTGGACAGCCTCTCCGCTGCTTACGGTATTCTAAAACTTTATACAAACGCTTGTCTCCTAAAACCGAGATATCTTTCTAAAAGGGCAGGTGAGGTTTTTAAGAAGTACAGGGAGTTTTTCAGAATTACAGAAACCTTTCCTGAGTGTTTCGAGTTGGTGCTTGTCGATACTCATTTTTTTCCGGAAGGAATTCCAAAGGAAAAAGTAAAAAAAGTGATAGTTTACGACCACCATCCTAAAGGAGATGTAAAAGAATTTGAAGGAAAAATAGAAAAGGTAGGAGCTGCAACAACTTTAGTAGTAGAAGAAATAAAAAGGAAAAATATACCTATCTCACCCAGAGAAGCTACGCTTTTAGCCTTCGGAATTTACGAAGACACCGGTAATCTCACCTACGAAGGAACTACTCCGAGGGATGCCTTAGCTGTTGCATGGCTATTGGAAAAGGGAGCTAACCTTAGGGAGATAAGACAGGTGATGATGGAAACCTATACTCCTCAGCAGATAGAAGCGGTCAGCAAAATTGTACAATCTATAGAAAAGATATTTATAGAAGGAAAAACCATTAGCCTGGCTACAGCCGTTCTCGAAAGCTATCAACCCGATATAAATAATCTCTTATACGAGATAAAGGATTTAAAAGAATCCGATGCTTTCTTTGTAATAGTTGAGGCTGAAGGAAAAACTTATGTATTCGGACGCTCTCAAGATACGGATATTAACGCAGGTGAAATCCTCTCACAATTCGGCGGAGGCGGACACAAAGAAGCCGGAGCTGCAAAACTCGAAAACGTATCTGCGGAGAGATTGAAGGAACTTTTAAAGGTGTATTTGAAGAAGAAATATGTGAAACTAAAAGTCAAGGATATTATGAATACTCCACCTTTTGTGCTATCGGAACATTTCAGTGTAAAAGATGCACTTTCGGAACTCACAGAAAGGGGAATAGCCAACGCTCCTGTTATAAACAAAGAGGGAAAACTGGTAGGGATAATCTCTAAAAAAGTACTTTTAAAAGTAGTAAAACTTTATCCCGATGAACCCATAGAAGAATTTATGAACAGGGATTTTCACATTCTTCCTCCAGATGCACTTATATGGGAGGCAGAAGAAATTCTTACCCGTTTTGGTCAGAAACTTATACCTGTGGTGGAAAAGGATACTGTTATAGGAGTCATTACCCGTCTTGACCTCCTTCAGGTAATAAAGGAGGACATGGCAAAATTTAAGGAGAAAAGGAGAAAACTAAAAATTCCCGAGAACATAAAACCTATATCCGAGGAAGTCGGGAAAATAGCGAAAGAGCTCGGATACAGAGCCTATATAGTAGGAGGAGTGGTAAGAGATATACTTCTCGGAAAAGAGGTTTGGGATATAGATTTTGTAGTTGAAGGGAATGCAATAGAAGTGGCAAAAAAACTTGCCCAAAGACATAAAGTTAACGTACATCCTTTTCCCGGGTTTGGAACAGCCCATCTGAAAATAGGTAAGTTAAAACTCGAATTTGCCACCGCGAGGCGTGAAAGTTATTCTAAACCCGGAGCATACCCTAAAGTAGAACCTGCAAGTCTAAAGGAGGACCTTATAAGGAGGGATTTTACCATCAACTCCATGGCTATATCCGTAAATCCCGAAGATTTCGCAATACTCATAGACTACTTCGGAGGCCTAAAAGATTTAAAAGAAAAGATAATAAGAATACTTCACCCGATAAGCTTCATAGAAGACCCTGTTAGAATTTTAAGAGCCTTAAGATTTTCCGGAAAATTGGGTTTTAAACTTTCAAAGAGTACGGAAAAAATGTTAAAGCAAGCTGTAAATCTCGGACTTCTAAAGGAAGCACCACGAGGCAGAATAATAAACGAGATAAAGCTGGCTCTTAGAGAAGAAAAATTCTTGGACATCTTGGAGCTCTACAAAAAGTATAGAATTCTCGAAGAAATAATTCCAAACTTCAGATGGAGCGAAAAACTGTATCAGAAATTAACCGAACTGAGGAAGATTATAGCTTGGCATTCTCTCCAATTTCCTGAGGAGAAAATAGATTACGGATGGCTGTATATACTCCGAATCCTTTCTACTCTCGATTACGAAACGGGTAAAAATTTTCTCGAGGAGATGTCGGCACCTTCGTGGGTAAGGGAGGCATTCAAGTTTTCTTTCACGAAAATGTTTAAGAAAAAAGAGCAACTTCACTTCTCACAAACTAACTACGATGTATATAAAACTCTTAAAGGTTTGCACATTTCCGTCTTGCTCATGATTATGCTAGATGAAAGTTTGAGGGAGAAAGTCAAAATGTATTTAGAAAAACTCAGGAAAATTAAAGTACCTGCAGAGAAAATTAAAGAGCTCAAAGAGAGAGGGTTTAAAGGTAAGGAGCTGGGTAAAAAGATAGAAGAGATTAAAAAAGAACTAATGAATTAAAATTTAAACAGTGCTGGAAGTAAAAGAAGTTTATAAGAATTTTAAAGGGAAAAAAATCCTGAAAGGTATTTCTCTCTTTGTGGACAGAGGAGAAATAGTCGGACTGCTGGGACCTAACGGTGCAGGGAAAACTACACTTTTTAACTCAATTATAGGGTTTATTGGAATAGATAAAGGAAGTATCCTACTGGAAGGCGAAGATATAACTCATTTACCGCCTTTTAAGAGAGCGGAAAAAGGGCTTGCTTTTCTTCCGCAGGAGCATTCCCTTTTTGAAGATTTAACAGTTATCGAAAACCTTATGATATTTTTAGAGTTTTTTACAAATAACAGGAATGAAGCATTAGCTAAAGCTGAGATGCTTCTTGAGGATTTTGGACTTATAGACCTTAAAGACCAGAAAGCCTATACCCTTTCGGGAGGACAAAAAAGGAGACTGGAAATAGCCCGCTCTCTTATTACTAATCCCGAGTATATTCTCTTTGATGAACCCTTTGCAGGACTGGACCCAATTATAGTTTCCGAGATAAGAAAGGTAATTTTAAGGCTTAAAGAAAACGGTATAGGAATACTGATAACGGACCATAACGTAAGAGAAACCATAAAGATGGTTGACAGGGTTTATATAATCTCCGAAGGGAGGGTTCTTGCACAGGGTAAACCTGAGGATGTTGTAAAGATAAAAGAGGTAAAAAAGACTTATCTGGGTGAGGAGTTTGAGTTATAATAGTATAATCCCAAAGGCGCGTAGCTCAGTTGGGAGAGCGCCGGCCCGACACGCCGGAGGTCGGGGGTTCAAGTCCCCCCGCGCCTACCATTTGATAAAAATTTCCTCTAGATAACTCCCTTAGTTGAAGGTATATCTTGGCCTTCTTTTTTTACAGCATCCTTAAGGGTTAAGGCAAAGGATTTAAAACATGCTTCTGCTATGTGATGCAGTATCTTACCGTCCAAAATTTTTATATGAAGAGTGCTTTTACTTTCAAGGGCGAAACCTTTAAAGAATTCCCATATGAGCTCAAAGTCAAAGTCTGTTATTTTCCCTCTTAAACCTTTATCTTCATAGAAAAAAAGAGGTCTTCCTGATATATCTATGGCCGATAGTATGAGAGCTTCATCCATAGGAACGATTGAATACCCGTACCTCCT